>CALMEH010000447.1 GCA_937863115.1 uncultured Acidobacteriota bacterium | reverse complement strand
GAAAACTTTCCTTTTTAATGAATTTTTCATCGCAAATTGGCTTTTACACGAACAAAACCTCTTTAAGTTGCGATTTTTTGCTGTTATTTTTCTAACGGAATAACGTGAACGGCGGCATCTTTTACTTCGCGCAAGAAACGATTGATAATCGAGCCTTTCCAGATTATCTGCCAACGCGAACGCGCCGATTGTCCGAAAATGACGTGCGTAATTTCGTTTTCGCGGGCAAATTCGAGAAGCGCGTCCGTAACGCTTGCCGATTTTAATTTAACGACCGTCGCGCCCAAACTTTCGGCGAATTTGATATTTTCCTGTAGCATTGCGTAGGCTTCGGGCGCGATTCTTCCCGATTCTTCGTTGGGCGTTTCGACATAGACGGCGAACCAATCGCGGTAAGCGTGTCGTCCGACAATTCGCGCTCCGACGCGCAAAAGTTTTTTTGCGCTTCCTCTCGAAGCCATACAAATCATCACTTTTTCGGGAATCACAGCTTGTTCCAAACCTTCGCGTTCGCGGTATTCGTGGTCTTGGACGGATTGATGAAGCGCGACTTGACGCAAAGCGAGTTCGCGTAACGTGGCAAGATTTCCTTTGCGAAAAAAGTTATTTAAAGATTGTTCGATTTTTTCGATTGAATAGATTTTGCCTTGCCGCAAGCGCGTTCTGAGCGTATCAACCGAAACATCAACGTCAATAATTTCATCGGCGCGTTTGAAGAATGAATCCGGCACGGTTTCGCGCACTTTTACGCCGGTGGCGCGGGCAACGACATCGTTTAATGATTCGATATGTTGAATATTTACCGCAGTTATAACGGAAATATTGTTTTCGAGAAGTTCTATAACATCTTCAAAACGCTTGCGGTTTTTTGCGCCTTCGATGTTTGTGTGCGCGAGTTCGTCAACGATAACGACCGCCGGATTTCGAGCAATTATCGCCGTTAAATTCATTTCTTCAAACGCCGTTCCGCGATATTCGATAACGTCCGGCGGCACAATTTCCAAATCTTTTATTAATTCACAGGTTTCTTCGCGTCCGTGCGTTTCAACCGCGCCTATAACGACATCAATTCCTTGTTTAGAAAGAGCGTGAGCATCTTCGAGCATCTGAAAAGTTTTGCCGACACCAGCCGCCGCGCCGATATAAATTCTTAATTTGGCGCGTTCCGTCTCCTCGACCATTTTCAGCAAAGATTCAGCCGACGGGCGATTGCCGTTGCGGTCAGGCGATTCAGTGATATGTGTATCAACAAACATTTCAGATTTCAGATGTCGGAATTTGAAATTATTTTTTATTCAACTCCAAATTCAACATCAAAATATTAACGCGCGGTTCGCCGAAGATGCCGAAAGTTCTGTCTTCGGTGTGTTTTGCGACGATTGCGCGTAAATCCGTTTCGCTCATATTTCTTTCACGGGCAATACGCGGAATTTGAAATTCTGCCGCCGCCGGAGAAATATGCGGGTCTAAACCGCTCGCACTCGTCGTTACCAAATCAGCCGGAATCGGTTTTGTCGAATTTTCCGTTTGCAATTTTTCCGCGTCCGTTTTTACGCGATCAATCAATTTTTGCGAAGTCGGACCGAGATTCGTTCCGCCGGAATTTGCCGCGTCATAATTATTTGCCGAAAGCCGCGAATGAAAATATTTTTCACCTGAAAAATTTTGTCCGACAAGTTCTGAACCGATGATTTTGCCGTCTTTTTCAATTAGCGAACCGTTCACCTGATGCGGAAAAACTACTTGCGAAACGCCCCAAACCGCAAATGGATAAATTATTCCGAGCGAAACCGTAAAAACCAAAATCAATAAAGCCGATGTAATTAAGTCATTCATATTTTTATTTTGCCCGCGAAACACGCGAAACCCACGAAAAACAAATCAATCTTGTTTTTCTTTTTTTCGCGTGTTTCGCGGGCAAATCTCTTTTACGCCAAACCAAGTGTCGTAATTATCAAATCAATAATCTTGATGCCGACGAACGGCGCGATTAAACCGCCCAAACCGTAAATCAACAAATTTATCTGCAACAGCGACGAAGCCGACAAAGCGCGATATTTTACCCCTTTTAACGCCAACGGAATCAAACCAATTATCACCAGCGCGTTAAAAATCACCGCCGACAAAATCGCCGATTGCGGCGTGGCGAGATTCATAATGTTGAGCGCGTTCAAAACCGGAAACGCCACCGCGAACATTGCCGGAATAATCGCAAAATATTTGGCGACATCGTTGGCGATTGAAAATGTTGTCAACGCGCCGCGTGTCATCAAAAGCTGTTTGCCGATTTCGACAACTTCAATCAATTTTGTCGGATCACTGTCCAAATCAACCATATTTCCGGCTTCTTTCGCGGCTTGCGTTCCGGTGTTCATCGCCACGCCGACATCCGCTTGCGCCAAAGCCGGAGCATCATTCGTGCCGTCGCCCGTCATCGCCACGAGTTTTCCTTCCGCCTGTTCGCGTTTTATCAAAGCCATTTTGTCTTCAGGTGGGGGTTCGGCAAGAAAATCGACAACGCCTGCTTCGTTTGCGATTGATGCCGCAGTCAAAGGATTATCCCCCGTAATCATCACAGTTTTAATGCCCATTTGCCGCAGTTGCGTAAATCGTTCGCGCATTCCGCCTTTAACAATATCCTTCAAATAAATCACGCCAAGCGGTTTGTGATTATCTGCAACAACCAAAGGAGTTCCGCCGGCGCGGGCGATTTTTTCGACGACTTCGCGCAACTCGGAAGATGTTTGATTTCCGTTGCCGTTGACGTATTTTTCAATCGCATCAACCGCACCTTTGCGGATTTCGCGCCCGTTCAAATTTACGCCCGACATCCGAGTTTGTGCCGTAAATGGAATGAATTCAGCATTTGCCGCAAGTTGTGAGTTTCCGTTCACACCATATTTTTCCTTTGACAAAACGACAATCGAACGACCTTCAGGCGTTTCGTCTGCCAAACTCGAAAGTTGCGCCGCATCTGCCAACAATTTTTCGTCAATTCCTTTGAGCGGAATAAATTCGCTTGCCTGCCGATTTCCTAAAGTTATCGTTCCCGTTTTATCGAGCAAAAGCGTATTGACATCGCCTGCCGCTTCGACGGC
>CALMEH010000446.1 GCA_937863115.1 uncultured Acidobacteriota bacterium | reverse complement strand
TTGCCGTATTCCACAGGTTCTGCCGTAGCGATATAATTTTTCCCATCGAAACTCAGTTCGACACCAAACCGATAGCCCGACAATTTGGAGTTTTGCACGTCTGTTGAAATCAAACCTTTTTCAATCAATGCCGGCAAACTACCATACAGTCTGCCGTTTTGCATTGAAAAGACAGATTGCGCCTTCATAATTTTTTCGAGCGTGGTTTGTGCTTCGTCCTGATAAGTGTCGTTTCGCAAAGCAAAGAAATATTTATTGCCTTCTTTTTTAACGGTTTGCGCGGCTTTTTCGTCCAATGTCAAAATAACCCAAACACCGTTTTCCCGCCGCAGACTTACAGGTTGAATCTTTTTCGGTTTGCCCATCCCATCGGGCAGATTTGCTGTAACCGTAGCTTTTTCGCCCGTAATTATCTCGCCGTTTATCTCCAAATCCGCCGGAACTTGATTAGATATATTTTCAAAATCAACATTTAACTCAGCGAGTTCCGCATCGGTCAAACCTTCGATTGCCGGACGCATATTCGTCAGGAAAAACGCTTCACGATATTTTTTCTCACGCAATTTCGTATAAAAAGCGCGAACCGTATCAGCGGGCGAATCAGGCTTGATTTCGATTGTATTCACGCGCTGTGAATTTTGTGTTACGGCTTGCGAAGTTTGTTGCGTTTGTTGCGTTGATTGTTGCGGATTTTCCGCCGTTTCGGTTTTCGATGCTTCGACCGCGCAAGATGCGCTGAAAATTGCGGCTGTAAAAATGATTAAAATTTTATTTGACATTCGGTTTGTTTTAAGAAATGAAATGTAGAATTTTTCGCAGGAAGCGCATAGAAAAACGCGCTACAAGGATTATAGCGCGTTTCAATCGAAAAGGTAAAATGTTTTTTATTTATTGGGCATATTAAGACTAACAGAAATTTCTCTTTCTGCATTAACGAAAACTTTAGAAGCGTTTTCTAAAATCCTCTTCAGCCACTCTTTAAATTTTGCGGTATCTTCGGTGTAATTTTCAGGTAAATAGACATAAATTTTATATTCGCCCGGCACGGCTTTTATCGAAAATTCCCCGTTCGGTTTAATCATTCCGGAAAAAGCTCTGGCTTGTAATTGATTCACTTCGGTTTCTTCTTTCATTAAAACGACTATCGCTCGCGGTGTGCCGTCGAAATTCACAACTTTACCTGTAACCGTTCCAAAATCGGAAGCTAAGGTTATATGAACGTCTTTAAGTTGTTCGCCCGTCTTGATTTCAACAAATGTTTCCCCCGAAAAAACTATTCCGCCGATTGAAACATACTTCACATAAATATTTTTGTCGGCGAAAATAATTCGATATTTTCCGCCCTTCAGCTTCCCTATGTAAAAATTTTGCATTGCCGATTGTTCGGCGTTCTCGGAAAAGCTAGAGTTTGAACGAATTCTTTCGCTCGTTTCTGCTTTCAACAAAGAAAATCCGAATGTCTGCGGCATCATTTTTTTTCCTTCAATTTCAATCGTTCCGCTAATCGAAGATTCAGTTTTTTCAGCAACAGAATTTTCTTTATTCTGAGCAAAAGCAAGATTGAAACTCAGAAAAATAATCGCAAGTAAAAATAAAAACCGAAAGAGATTTGAGTTTTTTAACAGCATTTATTGAAATTCCTCCAAAAAAAAAATTCGAGATGCTCTGCGATACTACCACAGAACATCCCGAATTAAATAATATTTTTGGAAAAATTAACGGTCTTTTTTCCGTCCGGCGAGAAGCAATTCGCGTCCGACGTAATATAAAATAATCGCCAAAATCCAAAACGGAATCATTCCGAGCCAATCGGAATGATTGCCTTTAAACAATGGGTTGCTTGTTTCCGCCCAAGTCTCAAAGCCTTTCATCGTATCGCTTAAAAATTCCGTTGCGACTGCGAGTAAGATTCCCGCCAACGCGCCGCCCGCGATGTAACCGGAAGCGAGCAAAACGCCCGGACTTTTATCGGTTTCGGCGATTATTTCGTCTTCCGTCAAGTTTCGGCTGGCAAGTTTTTTCTTCAAATAAAGATCAACCGCCCAACGCACGATGCCTCCGACAAAAATCGGCGCAGAAACTGAAATCGGCAAATATAATCCGACCGCAAACGCCAAAGACGGAATGCCCGAAAGTTCTAAAACGATTGCAATCATCACGCCCAAAAGCACTAATCCCCAAGGCAATTCCTGACTCAAAATACCTTTGATGATGTAACTCATCAGCGTCGCTTTCGGCGGATCGTATTTGACCACTTCCGAACCGTCAGCGCGTTTTGTTTCTACACCGCCAATACCGGGATCAACCAAATAAACAGGTTTGTCGCTCGTGTCAACCAAATAACGTCCGGTTTTGCCAAGATTCGAGTCGGTGTTGTGCCAAACGCGATAATTGGCTTGATCTTTAAAGAAAGGATCTTCAACCTTTTCGGTTTTCATTTGTCCGCCGTCGCGCATCAATTGTTGTTCAGGAACTTGTTGCGTGAAAGCCGTCGGATCAACTTTTTTATAAACCGTTGAAGACGTATTTAATTGAATCAAAATTGGTCCGAGCAATAATGCCGAAGCGGTTGCGCCGACAAGAATTGCAAGCTGTTGTTTTCGCGGTGTGCCGCCAACCAAAAATCCCGTTTTCAAATCTTGCGAAGTCGTGCCGCCGTTTGAAGCGGCAATGCAAACAATTCCGCCGACGCTCAGAGCCGTTACGAAATACGGATCGGGGGCAGTCCAACCGAGAATCAGAAAAACCAAACAAGTCAAAAGCAGAGTTGCGACAGTCATTCCCGAAATCGGATTTGACGATGAGCCGATTTCCCCCGTCAAGCGCGAAGAAACCGTTACAAACAAAAAGCCGAAAATAATAATCAGAATCGCGCCGAGCAAATTCATCTTCAAGGACGGCGCAAAACTAATTATGATAATCAAAGCCAAAATGCCGATGATGACCCATTTCATCGAGAGGTCTTGGTCGGTGCGCGGCAAATTGGACGTTTCGGCGTTGCCCGCACTTCCGCGAAAATCCGCAAGTCCGCCTTTTAAACCGTGCCAAATCGTTGGCAAACTTCGCGCTAGCGAAATCATTCCGCCTGCTGCGACTGCGCCCGCGCCGATGTATAAAACGTAATTGCTTTGGATATTTTTTACGCCTTTAACAAAATCGAAGCCGCCTTCGGGATTTACCACGTTGAACATATCGAAAATCGTTCGCTTGGTTTCCGGCGCAAGCGGAACAGTCAACATTTCGCCGAAATAAACAATCATCGGAATTAAAACGAGATACGACAATGCGCCTCCCGCAAACATAATTCCGGCAATTTTCGGTCCGATGATGTAGCCGACTCCGAGCAGTGCCGGATTATTTTCGAGCGATGCCGAACCGCCTTTAAACGGCGCGTCGAAATATTTCCCCGGAACTTCTTTCCAACCTTTGAAAACTTGCATCAAAGTATTAAAAAGAAAGCCTAATCCGAACCCAACGGCGATAATTTTTCCGCCGTTGACTGCCGATTCGTCTGATTTTACCTTTTCGGCTTCGATGGACGCGGCGCGTGATTCTTCAGACGCTCCGGCAATCAAAACCTGAGCGCAAGCCGTTCCTTCGGGATATTTCAACAATCCGTGCTGGTCTTTAATTAAAGCGCGGCGCAAAGGAATCATCATCAAAATCCCCAAAAGTCCGCCCAAAACAGCGACCAACATCACCCGCGACAACCCGAGGTCGAAGCCGAGCAGCAAAATCGCGGCCATCGGAACGCCCAACCCGAACGCGCTCGTTTCGCCCGCCGCACCTGCGGTTTGCACGATGTTGTGTTCAAGAATAGTTGCATCTTTCAAGCCGACTTTCGACAATAGACGAAAGAGCGTAATCGAAATCACAGCAACCGGAATCGAAGCCGACACGGTTAAACCAACCTTCAATACCAGATAAAGCGACGACGCACCGAAAACAATTCCCAACAAAGTGCCGACGATAAGCGGTAAAATCGAAAGTTCGCGCAACGATGTGCGGTCAGGAATGTAGGAACGAAAATTCTCCAAAAAAGGATTTTTGTTAGCCATAACGGAAATTAAAAACCTCCAAGTTTTTATTGAAACGCAAAAAGGGAAAGTAGTTTTTTTAGTTTAACTTGCGTTAATTTACACCGCAAGCCGAAAACACGCAAGGCAAGAAATTTGTTTGGCTTTTAGAAATTGAAAAATCTTTGATTTAATTTTGGAAAATTTTGTCTATCCGATCTTTAGTCGTTCAAATGTGAAATAAGGCGAATATGTTTGCGGCGGCTCGTCTGCGGCGCGGAGCGTCCATTGATAATTTGTTGGATTGGCGTTCAAATTCAATTCGATTTCGCCCGTTTTCAGCGCGAAAGGTTTGAAGCGCAAAACAACCGGAAGCCAGCTTTCCGTTTTCATAGAATCGAGGTTAATGCCGTCTGCAAGTTCGGCTTGCGCCCAAAGCACAACGGCATTTGCCCGCGAAACGTCCGGCAAATTCCATTTTGCGGAAAGATTCGTAAAATCAGGTTCTGCCGCAATTTCGCGCAAATCAATTTCGAGCATTTTGCAACTCTCGCCAAGCATTTCGAGTGCGTTTTTGTCCGTTAAATTTAATGTAAAATTGCGCGTCAAATTTCTCAAACAATCGGTCTGAAACGGCAAACCTTTTGGCAAATCAACATCTTCCGCAAGACGAACAGGCGCGGCAACCAAAGTAATTTTTTGCGGGATTATCACGCCGTCATCCGCTAAAAAGCGTTTTCGGGCATCAATCATCGTTCCGACAATATTTTCGTCAAATGCTTGATTTCCAATGGTTTCGCTGATTATGACATCGTATTTTTCGGCAAGATTTATGCTTTGGGAATTTCCGTGAACAATTTCGACTTTTCCGGCAAAACCGTTTTCAAAAATGTGCGCCTGAATAAGCGGAATCATCACTTCGTCCGATTCGATTGCCGTAACTTTTTTTGCGCCCAAACGCGCCGCCGCGATTGCCCAAACACCGCTTCCCGCGCCGATGTCCAAAACTTTCGTTTCCCCCGTAACACGGCTTTTCAAGGATTCGTAAAAAAGTTTGTTTCGCAATTCATCGCGCAAAAGTCCTTGATGATAAACCAAGGTTTGCTGTATGCGTGAATAAAACGCCGTGTCTTCGTCGGAATTATTAAAGGTCATTTTGCCTGTGCCGCTCCGATATTTTTAACAATCAGAGTCGGGTATTTTTCGTTCCAACAAGCCGTGCAGGAAGATTTTTCGTCAATGCCGATTGCCGCCCGCCTTCCTTCGATTGAAAGATAACCCAGACTATCAGCTTCGATGTATTTGCAAACTTCTTCAACCGACATTTGCGCCGCAATCAAATCGGCTTTGCGCGGTGTATCAACGCCATAATAGCAAGGCGAAATCGTCGGCGGACACGAAATTCGCATATGAACTTCCTTCGCGCCGGCTTCGCGCACCATTTGCACGATTTTTTTGCTCGTCGTTCCGCGCACAATCGAATCGTCAACCAAAACGATTCTTCTTCCGTTGATTAAATCTTTGATTGGATTGAGTTTAAGACGAACGCCGAACGAACGAATGCTTTGCGAAGGTTCGATAAAAGTTCGCCCGACATAATGATTTCTGATAATTGCGTGTCGAAAATTGATGCCCGACTGCCGCGCATAACCGACCGCCGCCGCCACGCCCGAATCAGGCACGGGAACGACCAAAGCGTTGTCTTCCGCGTTTTCAATCGGATGTTCGAGCGCAAGTTGTTTGCCCATATTATGCCGCGATTGATTGACCGAAAGCCCGAAAATTATCGAATCGGGGCGCGAAAAATAGACGTGTTCAAACGCGCAAACCGACATCGGTTTCGCTTCAAATGGAAAGAAAGAACGCAAACCGTTTTCGTCAATTACAAGCATTTCGCCCGCTTTGATTTCGCGGACATATTCGGCATCAATCAAATCAAACGCGCAGGTTTCGCTGGCGACGCACCAAGCATCTTTCAATTTCCCTAGAACCAACGGACGAAATCCGCGCGGATCGCGCACGGCAATCAAACATTTCGGAGTTAAAAAAAGCAAAGAAAACGCGCCTTCGATTTTTTGTA
>CALMEH010000445.1 GCA_937863115.1 uncultured Acidobacteriota bacterium | reverse complement strand
AATTTGCAAACCTTTCCCGTCTGTCAAAATTGTAATCGTTCCGTGTTCGCCGGTTGTTAAAATTTTCGTATTCGCGTTTTTCCATCTTTCCAAAACTTCCGTGTGCGGATGTCCGAAAGGCGAAGTTCTGCCGACCGGAATTATTGCAATATTTGCGCTTACGGCTTTTACAAAATTTTCAGTCGAAGATGTCCGGCTTCCGTGATGCGCGACTTTTATTACGTCTGTTTGCAACATTTCGGGGGTTTGCAGAAGCCCGGTTTCCGTTTCTTTTTCGATGTCGCCTGTCAGCAAAATCTTTTGTTCGCCATAGATAATCCGCAAAACAACTGAATGATTATTGTCGGAAATGTCGTCCGAACCTTCGGGATAAAGAACTTCGATTTTTACTTCACCGAAGTTTAAAACATCGCCGCGTGAGATTTTTAATTTATTTATTTTACGTTTCTCTAAAATCAAAAAAAGATCGTTAAAATCTTCATCAGCAAACGGCGTTCGCCCGAAAAGTGCAGCTTTAATATTGAAATTTTTGGCGACATCCGACAAGCCTTGAATATGATCGCTGTCGGCGTGTGTCGCTAAAATATAATCAACTTTCGAATAACCTTTTTCCCACAAAAATGCCGAAACCACCGTTTCGCCAATGTCTTGTGCGTCCGGTTCAAAAAATTCTTCTTCATAATCATTTCTGACACGCATTTTCTCAAAACTTCGCCGCCCGCCGCCGTCAACGAGCATCGTTTCGCCGTTCGGAAATGTAATCAAAGCTGCATCGCCTTGCCCGACATCGAGAAAATCAATTCGCAATTTGCCGTCTGCCCGTGGTGCGCTGAGCGGATGAAATAGAATTAAAATCAATAAAACAGAAAAGCTAAACCCTAAAAAGATTTTGAACTTTGAACTTTGAACTTTTAACCTTGAACTCAGCGCAAACGGATTCCATCTATTCAAAAAAATCGTCAAAATTAAAATCGGCGCAAAATAAAGAAAATAAATGGCTTTCATCGCGCCCGAATAATGCGGCAGACGAAAACTTGCCCAATAATTTTCCGTTAAAATTTGCGGAATCGAAAGCAGAAGCCAATTAAAAATCTCGGTTAATTTTATTAACGGCAAAGCCAAACTTTCACTAATCTGTGCGAAAAAAATCGCAATTATTGCCGCAAAACTTTCGAGTGCAATCCAAAATCCGACCCAAATATTTAGGAAAACCCCGAAAATAGAAATGCGGTGAAAATACAAAATCGTTGGTGGTAAAAGCCAGATTTGAACAATCAGCGAAACTAAAACCGCTTCAAAAAGATAGCGCAAAATGCCTTGCATATTTTTCGCTTCGAGCGATTTCAGATAAGGCGATTTGAAGATTTTCGCTGTCCAAATCTGTCGCGCCAAATCGCGTTCCCAAACCGTTTCGCGCCAGTAAAGCATTTCGCAAAACCGTTTCAAAACGGGCGAAACATTCGGCGGAAAAGGCGTTATTGCAGACGGCGACCAACTGCCGATAGCGCGGAGTTTTTCGACAACCGGAAACGCGCCCGCAACAATTGCCAAAACGCTGATAATCGTTAGCTGGAACGAGGGCGCAAACAAATCGTTCGGTCGCCAAACAAGCAAAATCAAAATGCTCGCGCCGAGCGAATTTAGCAAAGTTCCGCGCCGAAAAATCACCAGCGAGAAAAGCAAAACCGTGAACATAATCGCCGCCCGAACAACCGGAACATTTGCGCCGACAGCCAAAGAGTATGACCACAAAAAAACCGTTGCAATAATGAATTGCCAAAGTCTTTTGCGGGTAAAAAATCGCACAAAAAGAAGCGTCAACCCGCCGATAAACGTGATGTGCAGCCCTGAAATCACAAGAACGTGAAACGTGCCACCTTCGCGGAAAACGTCCGCCGTGTTTTTGTCTAAAAAACCGTCGTTGCCGAGTAATGAAGCGATTAAAACGCCGGAAGTCGAAACGCTGAATTTGCGACGGAATTCGACAATTAAATTTTGTCTCTGCTCATAAATCCAACCAAGCGGCGTAAATATTTTTTCGTTGCCGAGATTTTCAACCAAAAGCGGACTTTTCAGCGTTGCCGTTGCGTCTAAACCTAAATCATCGAGAATTTTTTTATACGAAATCACGCCCGGATTTTGAAATTTTTCTTCGCGCCGAAGATTGCAAGCGGCGCGAATGCGTGAGCCGTAATTTAAATTTAACGCTTCATATTCCGCCGCGATTTGCTCGTCTTGCACAGGCGCAAAAATTCTAACTCTGCCCGAAATTTGTCTTTCTTCGCCTTTGTAAATCGCTTTTTCCGTTTCAATTTCGAGAGTAAATCCGCCAACCGCCAACTCCGGTTTGCCCCGCAAAACACCTTCAATTTCAATCGGATTTCCTGAACCGATTTTGTTTTCGTCTAAAAGTCTTTTTAAACGATTTGGCGAAACTTCTTGATTTTCAATCTGAAAAATCAACGCGCCGACCGAAACAAAAGACAAAGACAAAAAAATCAAAGCGAGCTTTTGTTTGAAAGCGCAAAAAACTGCAAAAAACAAACAGCCCGCAAGCGAAATTTGCCAACCGAACGCCAAATATTTCGCCATTAAAATCCCGAACGCAAAACAAACCGCCAACCAAAATAGCGGATAAAGCGTGAAATTTACTGGCGAGTTTTTTGCCGGATTATTCATTAAAAAGTCAAATTTTTATTAATAAAGAGTTGCAAAAAAGTGAATTAATTTAACGGCAGATTAACGCGGATTTCGCGGATAAATCAATGGGAAAATCAGCGAAATCTGCGTTAATCTGCCGTTAAATCTTTTAGCATATATTCACGCAACATTGTATAAAATGCAAAGCCGATAAAAATTAACGCAAGAGTTTTATGATATTTCGGGGATTTTTAGATTTTAATCAAATTTCTGATTTCACGAAAGCGGCGGTCACTGATTCCGCGCACCAACAAGAGATGTTCGGGTTTGCGAAACGCGCCGAACTTTTCGCGGTGATTAATAATCTCCTGTGCCGTTTTCGCGCCGATATTCGGAAGTTTTTCGAGCATTTCCGCCGTCGCCGTGTTGATATTTATTGCCGTTTCGGTAGACGTTTGCGGTATTTTTGGTGCAAAAACTTGTTTTGTATTATTTTGCCCGCAAGAAACTAATAAACAAATCAAAATTAACAAAGAATTAAGTTTAGCAAAGATCTCACAAACGCTGAAATAATTAGACTTATGATTTTGCAGTATTTTTTGCATATTCAATGTGCAATTTGCTAAAAGTCGTTTGAAAATAATGATTTAACACTTCTGTAAGGTAGTTTTCCACAAGTTTTTCCACCGCTTCTGTGGAAAACTGTGGAAACCTTTATTTTGCAAAATTTATCACGCCGAGGCGCAAATAACGCAAAGATTTTCAAATCAAATTTTTACTTTTTACTTTAAAACTCCCCGCCGCTTTCCATCTGTTCGAGAACTTCGTAGGCGGCTTCGAGAATCGGGCGAGCGCGTTTGCTGCCGTCCATTTCGCCGATGTAGCCTTCGCGCACCATTGCGTCCAAAATCGCGGCGGCACGTCCGTAGCCGATTCGTAAGTGTCGTTGCAGAAGCGATGTCGAAGCACTTTTGTTGCGGACGACGGTTTTTATTGCTTCCCAGAAAAGAGGATCTCGTTTGCCCGGCAAATCGTCGGAATCAACCAATTCTTCGTCGGTTTTCGTAATCGTTGTGTCGTATTCGGGATTGCCTTGTGCTTTGATGTGTTCGACGATTTTGGCAATCTCTTTTTCGTCAACAAACGCGCCGTGAACGCGAATTAAATTCGATGTTCCGGGCGGCAAAAAGAGCATATCGCCTCTGCCCAAAAGACTTTCCGCGCCGTTTGAATCAATAATCGTGCGCGAATCAACTTTTGACGACACGCGAAACGAAATGCGCGACGGAAAATTTGCTTTAATCAATCCGGTAATAACATCAACCGACGGGCGTTGCGTTGCCAAAACAAGATGAATCCCGACAGCTCGCGCCATCTGTGCCAGCCGCGTAATTGATTCTTCGACTTCCTTGCCCGCAACCATCATCAAATCCGCCAATTCGTCAATAATAATCACGAGATACGGCAATTTTTTGTGCGGTTCACCTTCGTCGTTTAGTTCGCCGTTTTCATTGCGGCGTTTGACTTCGCCGTTGTATCCGTCAATATTGCGAACGCCCCACGCGGCAAGGTCTTTGTAGCGTCTTTCCATCTGTCCGACAGCCCATTTCAGCGCGACCGAAGCACGTTTCGGATCAGTAATAATCGGCGTTGCCAGATGCGGAATATCTGCATAAACATTGAGTTCGACCTGTTTCGGGTCAACCATAATCAATTTGACTTCATCGGGTTTCGCCTTATACAAAATCGAAACAATCAGCGTGTTCACACCGACCGATTTGCCCGCGCCCGTTGCGCCCGCGATGAGCAAATGCGGCATTTTCGCCAAATCCGCGACGTAATTTAACCCGTCAATGGATTTGCCGAGCGCAACGGAAAGAAGCGAATCGGACGCTTGAAATTTTTTCGATTCGATAACTTCGCGTAGTTGAATCGTTTCGCGTTCGCGGTTCGGAACTTCGATGCCGACAAACGCTTTGCCCGGAATGCGGTCAATGCGGATTGATTCCGCTTTTAAGGCAAGACATAAATCATCTGCCAAACCTGTAACGCGAGAATATTTCACGCCCGGATCGGGTTTGAATTCATAAGTTGTAACAACCGGACCTTGGCAGATGTGCATTACTCGCCCCGTAACATTAAACTCTTTGGTTTTATCAGTTAGCTCTTGCGCGATACCGAGAAGTTCTTCGTCTTTCTGTTCGATTCGCGCTGTTGCAGGCGTTAAAAACTCCGTCGTTGGAAGCGCGTAATTTTCATAAGTCTGCGGCTTTTTGGACAGCGGAATTTGTTCTTTTTCGACCTCCGCGATTTCCAACAAATCTTCTTCCAATTCACCTGTTTCCTGTATCGGCGTAATTGGAATTTTTTCGCTTTCGGCAATTAAATCAATTGGAGGTTCGATTTCGAGAACGAGTTCGTCCGAATTTGAAATCGTCGGCATCAAATCTTCGGTTTCGCGGCTGAATTCCGAAACTTCTTGAATAATTAAAGGTGTTTCAGCTTTTTTAGATTCGGCAAATTCCTTTAAATTGCTAAAAATATCAGAAACTTTTTTCGTTACGATTTCCTTTTTTTCCTCAATGACAGGCGTTTGCGTAACCAAATCGCCGAGCGAGATTGTCGGCGTTTCTTCCTTCGGCAATTTTTTCGGTTTTTCTTCTTTTTCTACTGGAATTTCTTGGCGCGATTCGCGACGTTTTTCGGCGCGTTCGATGGCTTCCGTGTTGTTCGCAACCATTTCTTCGCGGCGTTTTCCGCGCCATTCATCAAAACGGATGCGGAAATTTTCCCAAGCCCAGCCGAAATCGCCGAAAAATGAAATAAGCGAAAGATTTGTAATTAAGAGAAAAGCCGTTGACAAAAATGCGAAAAGCAAAACTCCCGTGCCGATTGTGCCTAAAAATCTTGAAAAAATCTGCTCGAAAAACGCACCTGTAATGCCGCCGTAAAATCCGAAAAGCGTCAGCAAACTCGCGCCCGACACGACAAGTAAAACGTAACCGGTGAAGCGGCTAAAAGAAAACGTCAACGATTCGGCGCGAAAAAACCGCCACGCAATCAAAGCCAAAAGCGCGGGTAAAAAATAAGCCGTCCAACCGACAAAAGAAATCAAAACCGCCGCAATATTTGCGCCGAGAACGCCAATCCAATTTTGCGTTTTCTGTGACGAAGCTGTAATGATTGAGGGATCATTCGGACTTTGGGAAATCAGACACAAAAACACCAAAACCGCCAACGCCAGAAAAATAATCGCAATTATTTCGTTGCCGAGCGAATCGGTCTTTGCAGGATTTCTTTTTTTTACTTCTGAAGCCATTTTTTTTAGTTCCAAGTTCCAAGTTTCAAGTTTCAAGTTCGCTGAAATTTGACTTGGAACTTGAAACTTGAAACTTGGAACTAACTAAGTGTTTTCTTAAACAATAAAAATTCCTTGATAAATTCGTCAATT
>CALMEH010000444.1 GCA_937863115.1 uncultured Acidobacteriota bacterium | reverse complement strand
CACATTCAACCCGACGAAGGAATTACACTTCATTCGGCGCGAAAATTCCCGGTCCGATTGTCAATATGGGCGCGGTTGATATGGATTTTAATTACGTTGACCATTTCGGCGAACAAGTTTCGACAGGTTACGAACGTCTGCTTTTCGATTGTATGATCGGCGATGCAACTTTGTTTCAACGCGCCGATATGGTCGAAGCAAGTTGGCAAATCGTTTCAACCGTTCTGGACGTTTGGAACGCAATTCCGCCGCGCGATTTCCCAAATTACGAAGCCGGAACTTGGGGACCGAAAGAAGCCGACGAACTTTTAGCGCAAGACGGAAGAAGGTGGAAAAATACGATTGATTAGAATGATAAAAATCTTCACGAACATTGAAAAATTAAATCATTTCGCCGCCGAAAAGTTTATCGAAATTGCTGATAACGCCATCGAAAAACGCGGATTTTTTACCGTCGTGCTTGCCGGCGGTTCAACGCCGAAATCGTTTTATCAATTGCTCTCAAGCGAAAAATTCGGCGATAAAATTGATTGGTCGCGGACGTTTTTCTTTTTCGGCGATGAGCGAAATGTTTTGCCTGATGCGGACGAAAGCAATTTCAAAATGGCAAATGAAAATTTGTTTAAGCCTTTGAAAATAAATGATGAAAATATTTTTCGCTGGCATACAGAATTGAAAGATGCGGAAAAAATTACGGCGGATTATGAAGAAAAAATCAGACTTTTTTTTGAATCGAAAACCGAAATGCAATTTGATTTAATTCTTCTCGGAATGGGCGGGGACGGACATACAGCTTCGCTTTTTCCTTATACGACAGCGTTGAACGAAACTGAAAAAATCGCTGTTGCAAATTACGTTGAAAAACTCCAAACAACGCGATTAACTTTAACTTTTCCGACAATCAAAAATGCCCGCAACATTATTTTTCTCGTTGCGGGCGAGGAAAAAGCGGAAACTTTGCGCGACGTTTTGGAAGGCGAATTTGACCCGGACAGACTTCCATCTCAAAATATTCGACCAACTAACGGCAATCTCTTTTGGCTGATTGATGAAAACGTGGCAAAATTATTGAGTAAAGATGGAAATTGAAATAATCATCGCCATAATTATTTTGTTCGCGCTTGTCTTTCTGGCGACGATTGATATGGCTTTTTCGCAGTTATCGGACGTTTCTTTGCGCCGTCTGACGAGCGATACGGAAGAAGATGTCGCCGTAAATACGCCGTTTATGCACGAAATTATGCGCGACAGATCGCGTTTTCGTTTCGCCCTTTCGGCGACAATTCAGATTTTGCTGATTGTTTTTTCGATTCTCATAACGCTTATTGTTTATAATTTTTTTCCGTCCGAACCGATTAAATTATTAATCATTTCGATGTCCGTTGCATTAGTTTTTTCGGGAATTTTTCGGCAAATTATTCCGCGTTTTCTGACGTGGCGCAATCCCGAAGGCAAATTGCTTTTTTTACTGCCTTTTGTGCGTCCGATTTACAGTTTAATGTCGTTTGCCGCCGATCCTTTTGCGCGTTTTCTGCGTGAAAAAGATCAGCAAAATCTCGAAGTTTCGCTGACACCGAATCAAATTGAAGAAAAAGCGGAAGACAACGCCGAAGATTTTCAAGCCTTGATGGAAGTCGGCGAAGCGGAAGGAATTCTT
>CALMEH010000443.1 GCA_937863115.1 uncultured Acidobacteriota bacterium | reverse complement strand
CTTGATTATCAATTTAATCGGTGTTTATGTTCTGCGTTCAGGTTCAAGCGAAAGTCTCAATATGAAAGGCGCGTATTTTGAAGTTTTGTCCGATATGCTCACTTCAATCGGTGTGATTATCGCCGGAATTATTATGATGACGACGGGCTGGTATTATGCCGATCCGATAATCTCAGCGGGCATCGGTTTGTTTATTTTGCCGCGCGCCTGGGCATTGCTCAAAGATGCCGTCGGCGTTTTGATCGAAGGCACACCGGCGGATGTTGATTTGCCGAAACTGCGCGAGAGTTTGGAAAAAATCGAAGGCGTTGCCGGAATTCACGACCTTCACGTTTGGAGTTTGACTTCGGGCGTGAATGCGATGAGTGTCCACGCGGTTTTAGTTAATGACAACGAACACGATCTGGTAATGACCAGAATTCACGAGCATTGCACGGCAGAGTTCAAAATCTCGCACGTTACTGTGCAGACCGAATGTGTCGGTTTTGCCGAACACGAAACACATCTTTAAAATCTTAGAAAGGAGAATGAAACGATGAAAAACAGCGAATTTTACCAAAAAATCAAAAGACACATTGACGCGGAAGTAGAAACGGCTGTCGAATTAATTAAAACAGGCAATTTACAAACGGCTTTTTATCATCTGGAACGCGCCCACGTTTTGGGACAGTCAATTACGTTGGAACATACGCAGGTTCATTGGCTGATGCTCAAAATCGGTTGGAAACAACGGAATGCACGAGAAATTTTCGGTCAAATTGTCCGCATTGTCGGCGCATTTACTAAAACGCCTTTCGGAATTTATCCAAACGGTAACACGGGCGGCGCAAATGTATGGTTTTTCAAGCCGATGCCCGTGCCGAACGATTTACAGAAAATCATCAGCCAAGCAAAAAATTAGAGATGGAAAAAGAAGAATTAAGTTCAAAAGTAACATATTTGCTTTACGCAGCGTGGAGCATCGCTTTGATCGCAACTGTCGGAAGTCTTTTCTTCAGCGAAGTGATGCAGTTGCCGCCGTGCGTTTTGTGCTGGTATCAGCGGATTGCCATGTATCCGCTGGTGTTAATAATCGGCGCGGGAATTATTATGCGTGATACGAAATTGAAAAGTTACGCTTTGCCATTGAGTTTAATTGGTCTAGCGATTTCGATTTACCACAATCTACTTTATTACGGCATTCTTCCCGAAAGCATTGCGCCATGCACGCAAGGAGTTTCCTGCACAACCGTGCAGCTCCAATGGCTCGGATTTATCACGATTCCGCTGATGGCACTGACGGCTTTTATCAGTGTGAGTTTGTGTCTTTTGTTTTCTAAATCGGAAAAAGGGAAGTAAAGAAAATTATGAAAAAAGAAGTAAAAATCTTAGGCGCAATAGTAATTGTCGTCGTCATCGCGGCGATTATCGGCGCAAATTATTATCGTAGTTCAGAACAAAGTGTGCGAATCACGAACAGTAATTCGAGCGGTAATTCGACAAATAACGCAGTCAATGCCGAAACTCTCGTTCGCCCGGACAGTCCGACGCTTGGTGCGGCGGATGCGCCCGTAACATTGGTTGAATTTTTAGATCCGGAATGTGAATCGTGCGCGGCATTTTCACCTGTCGTTAAAAAGATTCTCAAAGATTACGAAGGAAAAATCCGTCTGGTCGTGAGATATATGCCGCTCCATCCGAATTCGCTTTCTGCCGCGACTTTTACCGAAGCTGCCGGAGAACAGGGAAAATACTGGCAGGCGCAGGAACTACTTTTTCAAAAACAGCCTGAATGGGGAACGAAACACGGACCGCAAACGAGCGCACCCGCCGACATCAACGCACTTTTCAAAAAATACGCTGGCGAACTCGGACTCGATACGAAAAAAATGGACGCGGCGTTTGCCGAAAACCGTTATTCCGCCAAACTCCAACGCGATTTGAAAGACGGGCAAACTTTGGGTGTGCGACAAACGCCGTCGTTTTTCGTCAATGGCAGAAAATTGGCGCGATTCAGTGAAACGGATTTGCGGGCTTTGATTGATGAAGAACTGAAAAAGTAAAGATGATACTTTTTCCGTTAATGATGATTTTACCGGATGACCCAAACGCTTTTTGGGTAAAAGTTCTGGTTGCTTTTTTGCTAACGAGCGGACTTTATTTTCTGTTCAAATTTGGTCTGCGGCGGGTCGAATATAAGAAGAAAGATCTTAAGGCGGGTGGGGTAAAACATCAACAACAAAGCGGATCGTTAGCGGTGCCCCA
>CALMEH010000442.1 GCA_937863115.1 uncultured Acidobacteriota bacterium | reverse complement strand
GTATTCCGGCTGGCTATAATGTTCACTAAACAAGTGAGTTACAAAATGAAGAAAAGCCCAAGCATTTATTTTGCTTGGGCTTTAATTATTCGCCGGATAGTTTTTCTTTTTTGTTTTGGTCGAACTCGACTTTGCATTTGCCGCGCAGTCAGGTTGAAACGCCGAGTTTCGGCAAAATTACGAGTTGCATAAGAAGCCAAAAACCGATAATTCCGATAATCCAATAAACTTTATTCATTTTCTTAAGCCTTTCAATGACTAAGTTCTTCTGACATCTCGGGATGAATTGCTGTCTGCTTTAGCCGAATCCATAAAATTATTTTCTTTTGGCTTCAGCCTAAATTTTGCTGAAGCACATTCGGCTAAAGCCTTTGTTATTTAATATTTCAGTTCGTCAGCTAAAGCAGACGGCAATTCATAAAAATCCGAAATGTCAACAGTTTCTAAGAACCCGCAGTTGCAGTCGCCGAAACTTCCGTTTGCAATCCCGCGTCAATCCACGCTTTCGTTCCGCCCGTGACGTTATAAACCTTAAACCCTGCGCTTTCCAAGATGCCGGTCGCCAGACTCGAACGATAACCGCTCTGGCAAATAACATAGGCATTTGAATCAGGATGTAATTTATCCAGATTTTTTTCGAGTGTATCCAGCGGATAGTTCCATGCGCGATAGGCGTGTCCGCTCGCGTATTCGGCAACTCGACGGACATCAATCAATTGAATAAATTTCTCGGTTTGTGTTAATTCGCTGACTTCCTCAACCGAGATTTGCTCAACCGTTTTCGTTTCGTCCACATAATCTTTCATCAAAATAAAACCTGCCACCGTTTCGTGTCCGACACGCGCCAGACGCATAAAGGCTTCATCAACCTGTTCTTGCGAATCAGCGACAATGGCAATCGGCGTTCCGATTGAAATTAACGTTCCCGCCCACGAAGCAAATTGTCCGCCAAGCCCGATGTTTATTGCATTCGGAATGTGCGCCGCGCCGTATTCAAAATTCTTGCGGACATCAATCACCACACCGTCGAAATTTGCAATTTCTTCCGATGAAAATTCTGTGGGTTTCGGCAAATCTTCCAAAGCAGACGAACCTTCAAGATTTTTCGCCGCCGATTTCGGAAAATATGCAGGAACTTCGGACTGGTCAGCCGCAACGATTTTAACGAATTCTTCCTTCGTCATTGGTTGCAAAGCATAATTAAATTGCCGCTGATTGCCGAGTGTTGACCAAGTTTCTTTTGACAGAGATTTACCGCACAAACTTCCCGCGCCGTGTGCCGGATAAACTTCCGTTTCATCGGGCAAAGGCAAGATTTTTACGTGCAGAGAATCATACAAAAAACCAGCCATCTCTTCCGCCGTAAAACCTTTCGAGCCAATTAAATCAGGTCGCCCGACATCGCCGATAAACAATGTATCGCCCGTGAACATTTTCAAAGGTTCGCCTGTCGTTTCTGCCAAAATCGTAATTCCTTCGGGCGTGTGTCCCGGCGTTTCGAGAAATTTTAGCTTGATTTTACCGATATTTAATTCATCGCCGTCTTTGACTTTGTGCGTCGGAAAAGTCGTGTTTGCCCGTTGCCCGTAGATGATTTCCGCACCCGTTTTTTCGGCTAATTCGATATGTCCCGAAACAAAATCGGCGTGCGAATGCGTTTCGATAATGTATTTGATTTTTTGATTATTTGTTTCGGCTTCGTCCAAATATTGCTGAACATCGCGTTGCGGATCAATAATCGCCGCTTCCGTTTCCGAACCTATATAATAAGATGCGTGTGCCAAACAGCCCAAGTAAAATTGCTTGAATTTCATAAAAATCTCTCCGACAGTTTCGATTTTATTGCAATAGTTGTCGTATTTCAAAAAAAAAATTGTTTTTCGCTGAAAATCATATAAAATAAATTCAAAAGGAGAAAAATCTATGGCAACACAAACACTAACAATCGAAGGCATCACGTTTCCGAAATATTCATCGGGCAGCAGCAAGCGCAATTTTCGGCTGGTTTTCTACATAGTTTATAAAGACGGCAGAAAAACGAAAACTGCGATCGTTACAAAACCCGCAACGGAGCAATGGCAATGGCGAAAATCGAGCAAAGACAATTTTTTCCCCGAAGGCAATGACCTCGGCGATTCAGTCGAATTAAATATTTTGCCGATGCGTGCGGGCGAAAAGAATTTCGGCGAAGACGATTACAAAATCATCGAAATCAGCGGCAAATTGCAATCGGTCGGCGTGCAATTCATAGACGTTCACGATGCTTCGCTGATGGATTTTTTGAAAGACAATGTTCTGCCGGAATTTTTGGCAGTGTTGAAAACATCGGGTTTCAATCCGATTGATTTGATTCCTGTGCCGGGCGTGATTACGGGTGTTATCAAAAGCAAAGTCAAAATCGAAGATTTAATTGACAAAGCGGACGATTTTTTAAAAGAACAGGAAAAAGACAAAGTTCTTTTCAGCGTTACGAAAAAATACGCTGATGAAGAATTATTTGAAATCAGTGGACGCAAAGAATGGGAAAAAAACAAAACCGGAACTTATGGCGTAACGATTGGATTCGAGTGAAAAAGACAAAGACGATGAGACGATGAGACGGAGC
>CALMEH010000441.1 GCA_937863115.1 uncultured Acidobacteriota bacterium | reverse complement strand
TCGTTTTTGACAGCGAATTTTCGCGCGATTTCAAGACTTTTATGAAAACCTTCGGCAACTTCCGCCAAAATATCTTTAACAGGTTCTTGTTTGTGCATCGTGTCAAAATCGCCGCGCAAATGCATCAAAACCAAACCCGAATTAAAACGCGCCGCAATTTCTCCGATTTGTGCATCGAATTTCAAACCCGAAACATCGTTGATAATTTCCGCACCAGATTCGATAGCTTTTTCAGCAACTTCCGATTTACTCGTATCAATCGAAATCGCCACATCAAAGCGTTTTTCAATCGCTTCGATTATCGGACAAACACGGCGAAGTTCTTCTTTTGCCGAAACTCTTGCGTTGTTGGGGGGGTTTAATTCACCGCAGATGTCGAGAATATCTGCGCCTTCCGCAATTAATTTTTCGGCTTGTTTTAAGGATTGATCAATAAAAAAAAACTTCCCGCCATCGGAAAAACTATCCGGCGTTACATTTAAGATCGCCATCAAACTCGTATTATCAAGCGAAATTCTCCGACGCGAAGTTTGCCAAAATTTCATATTCAAAATCTGAAAAAGGCAAAAGCGATCTTTCACTTTTGCCTTTTTACTTTTGCCTTTTTACTTTCAGCTACGCAGTAGCCGGATTGTTTGGAGTTATCGGCGGAAGAATCGGCTTCTTGAATCTCGATTTTGCCTTTTCTTCAGTTGCCGAATCGTTTCCGCCGTCGTTGGTCGAAGGCGAATCATCGCCGTCGAGCGGAAGACCTGCAACAAGTCGGCGAATTTGCACACCGTCGAGCGTTTCGCGTTTAATCAATTCTTCGGACAGCCGAACCATCGCATCATTGTTACCAGTAATGATACTTTTTGCTAATTCGTATTGCAATGCAATAATTTTCTTAACCTCTTGGTCAATTTTTATCGCCGTATCTTCCGAATAATCACGATGTTGCGAGATTTCGCGCCCAAGAAAAATTTGCTCTTCCTTTTTGCCAAAAGTCAAAGGTCCGAGGTCCGACATTCCGTATTCGCAAACCATCGAACGCGCCAATTCAGTTGCTCTTTCAATGTCGTTTGACGCGCCGGTGGTAACTTGCGCTTCGCCGAAAAATAACTCTTCGGCAATACGTCCGCCCATCAAAATCGCAATTTGGCTTGTGATGTATTCCTTCGTATAACTATGTCGGTCGGCTTCAGGCAATTGCATTGTAACGCCTAACGCCATTCCGCGCGGAATAATCGAAACTTTATGAACCGGATCAGCCGACGGAACTTTCAAACCAACCAAAGTATGTCCGGCTTCGTGATACGCCGTTAATTTCTTCTCGTGATCGGTCAGAACCATTGATTTACGTTCCGCGCCCATCAAAACTTTATCTTTGGCGATTTCAAAATCCGACATCGTAACGACTTTTTTGTTGTAACGAGCCGCATTCAAAGCCGCTTCGTTGACGATATTCGCTAAATCTGCGCCTGTAAATCCGGGCGTTCCGCGAGCGATAATGCTGATGTCAACATTTTCATCCAAAGGAATTTTTCGTGTGTGAACTTTCAAAATTCCTTCGCGTCCTTTAACATCGGGGCGACCGACAACCACGCGGCGGTCAAATCTTCCCGGTCTCAAAAGTGCCGGATCGAGAACGTCAGGTCTGTTTGTCGAAGCCATCAAAATAACACCGTCGTTCGACTCAAATCCGTCCATTTCGACGAGAAGTTGATTTAAAGTCTGTTCGCGTTCATCGTGTCCACCGCCTAAACCTGCGCCGCGATGACGACCGACCGCATCAATTTCGTCAATAAAAATGATGCACGGTGCGTTTTTCTTGCCTTGTTCAAACAAATCACGCACACGCGATGCGCCGACACCGACAAACATTTCAACGAAATCAGAACCCGAAATCGAGAAAAACGGAACATTCGCTTCCCCTGCAACAGCTTTTGCCAAAAGGGTTTTGCCCGTTCCCGGTGGTCCGACCATCAAAACACCTTTCGGAATTTTGCCGCCGAGTTTTTGAAATTTCGGCGGATCTTTTAAGAATTCGATAATTTCTTCCAATTCTTCCTTGGCTTCTTCAACACCGGCAACGTCTTTAAACGTAACGCGCTTTTGCTGATTATTCAGGAGTTTTGCGCGAGATTTTCCAAAATTGAAAAACCTTCAGGGCTAG
>CALMEH010000440.1 GCA_937863115.1 uncultured Acidobacteriota bacterium | reverse complement strand
AACTCCAAAGCCGCTTTTTTCTTCTTGCAGGAAGCAGGCAAAAAATTGAATGATCGCGGAAAGATTTGCACCATCGTAAGTTCACTGTTAGCCGCCTATACAGATGGTTACGCGATTTATCCGGGCAGTAAAGCTCCAGTCGAGCATTATACTCGTGCCGCTTCAAAAGAGTTTGGCGGACGCGGAATTTCTGTTACAGCAGTTGGACCAGGACCAATGGAAACGCCGTTTTTCTATGGACAGGAAACAGAAGCATCAGCTGCTTACAACAAATCAGCAGCGGCGTTAGGTAAATACTCGACCACAGGTTTAACCGATATTGAAGACATCGCACCGCTCATCAGATTTTTGGTAACTGACGGTTGGTGGATTACGGGACAAACAATTTTCGCTAATGGCGGATATACAACTCGTTAGTTTGCAACTAATTGAACCAAAAGACAGTCGGGGGGCTGTCTTTTGGTTTTTGCATTTATGAGGAATTATGAACAAATTTCAAGAAATTTTCGACAAACAAAAAGAGTTTTTTTACACGGACGAAACTAAAACCTACGAATGGCGAATTGAGCAACTCAACCGCATTGAAAAGATGTTGTTAGAAAATAAGGATGCTTGGTGCGAAGCCTTGCATAAAGATTTTGGCAAACCGCCGTTTGAACAATTATTCGAGATTACCGTTCCTTGTGGAAACATAAATTATTATCGAAACAACCTCAAAGAATTGATGAAACCGCAAGAAGTCGAAATTCCAAAAGGTTTGAAAGTAACAGGAAACAAAGGAGTTATTTACAAAGAACCATTTGGCGTAACCTTGGTAATCGGACCATTTAACGCTCCGATTTTGTTATTACTTGACCCGGCGATTGCGGCGATTGCGGCGGGAAATCCCGTGATTATAAAACCAGCCAACACAACTCCTGCAACGGCTGCACTTTTCCAAGAACTCATTCCAAAATATTTTGAACCGGAATCTGTCAATGTCGTAACAGGCGGACGCGAGGAAATTACAGAGCTTTTGCAATTGCCGTTTGATTTTATTTTCTTTACCGGAAGTTCGGGCGTTGGAAAGGTAGTGATGCGGGCAGCGGCGGAAAATCTTACGCCGATAATTCTTGAACTCGGGGGGCAAAATCCGACGATTGTTGACGAAACTGCAAATCTTGATATTGCGGTTGATAGAATTGCTTGGGGACATAATGCAATTTCTGGGCAATGGTGCATTGCTCCGGGTTATGTTTATGTTCACGAGAGTGTGATTGGAGAATTTTTAGTTAAACTCAAAAAATCTTACGTCGAAATGTATGGCGAAAATCCGCAGGAAAGCCCAGATTTTGCCAGAATGATCAGCGAACACGACACCGAGCGTGTGGCTTCGTATATTATTCCCGAAAAAACGATTCACGGCGGACGTTTTGACATTCAAAATCGCTACGTTGAGCCGACAATTCTTTACCCTTGCACTTGGGAAGATGCTGCTTTGCAACAGGAAGTTTTCGGTCCCGTTTTGCCGATTTTGGTTTATTCGGATTTGAAAGAAATTGTTGAAACTATCAAACGCAAACCGAAATCTCTGGCGTGTTATATTTTCAGCAAAAATCAAGAAACGATTGATTATGTTTTGAATGCAGTTTCATTCGGTGGCGGCTGTATCAATCAAACCAATCTGCATTGTTGGATTGATAGTTTGCCGTTTGGTGGCGTTGGTTATTCAGGAATGGGCAAATATTATGGCAAAGCGGGATTTGATGCCTTGAGCAATACGAAAGCGATGCTTATCGGAAATCCCGATTTGAAATTGGACGTTTTTCCTCCGTATATTGGGAATAAAGCCGAAGAAGCACTAAAATTATTTGCCTGAACATAAATAATGAAATGAGAACTTTAATCGTAATTTTAATTGGTCTGATATTATCTTTTTTGTTTGTATGGGGGAGCGGTTATTTTAACAAAACCAAAACGACGGGTATTTTAATATTCCTTATTATTTGGTTGGTTTTTTGCATTTTTGATTTGATTATCGGCGTTCGGGCGGGCTATTCCGTGGGTGAAGAACTCGGTATTCACACGGTTATTTTTGCACTTCCGGCGATTTCAGTGTATCTTTTCTCGCGGTATTTGTAGTTTATGATTATGGCAAAGCAAGATTATAACCAAATTGCCGGACAAAAAATCTCGCGGATTGAAGCCTTGAGCGACGGACTTTTTGCGATTGCGATGACTTTGCTGATTCTTGGCATTGTCATTCCAAGTGCGGAAGGAATTGATTCCGAAGCCAAATTGATTGACGAATTTTTGAAACTTGCGCCGAAATTTTTGAGTTATTTGTTGGGATTTATGACGCTTGGAATTTTTTGGGTCGGACATTCCACACAATTTAAATTTATTGATAAAACTGATCGGCACTTAACTTGGCTGACGATATTTTTTTGGATGGTTGTTTCGATTATTCCGTTTTCGACTTCGTTTTTGAGTTCGTTTATAAATTTTAAGTTTGCCATTGGTTTGTATTGGCTGAATATTTTCCTGTGTGGCGTAACGCTTTATTTTCATTGGGGTTATGCGGAAAAAAACAACTTACTGGACGAAACGCTTGATGGTCAAACGATAGGAAAAGCAGTCCGTAATCGAATTATTCAGGCTCAAATTTTTTATGCCGTTGCGGCTCTGGCGTGTTTTCTCAACAATTATTTGAGCGTTTGTTTATTCATCTTGATTCAGTTAAATTACGCTTTGGCAGTATTTTTCAGCTCGGAAAAATCACAGGAAAAACGATAAAATATGTTCACAGGCTTAAACTATCCGATTAAAGATTTTTTGATTTGGACGCGACGTGAGATTTTCTTTCTGCTGATTGTTTCCGCAATTCCGACGGCGATTTTTGCCTTGACAGGTTGGAAATGGCTTGGTTTGCCGTGGGTGCCGATTGGAATGCTCGGCACGGCAGTCGCTTTTGTCGTAGGCTTTAAAAATAACGCTTCATACGCTAGAGTTTGGGAGGCACGAACCGCTTGGGGCGCGATTATCAATGCGAGTCGTGCTTTTGGAGTTTTAGTTATTGATTTTGCTAAAACTTCGGACGAAAATAAACGCGAAATTATCGATAATCATTTGGCTTGGTTGACGGCTTTGCGGTTTCAATTACGCGAACCTCGCGGATGGGAAACGATGTCGAAAGTTTCAAATATCGAATATCGAAAAAAATATTTCGAGGTCGAAGAACAAGACAAAAAACTGCTTGACGAATTGCCTAAATATTTGAGCGACAAGGATTTCAAATACATTGCCGAAAAGAAAAATCGGGCAACCCAAATTTTGCATCTGCAAGCCCAAAAAATTAGCGAACTGACTGAAAAAAACTCAATTGATATGCCAACGGAAATGCGTTTGCAGGAAATGTTGGTCGAGTTCTATCGTCAACAAGGCGTGTGTGAACGGATTAAAAACTTTCCGTATCCGCGCCAATTTGCCACGCTCAATCTAATGTTCGTCAAGCTATTCATCATCCTCGTTCCGTTTGGAATGCTCCAAGAATTTAACAAATTAGGAGAATATTTTTTTTGGTTGACAATTCCCGTAAGTGCTTTAATCGGTTGGGTTTTTATCAGTTTAGAACGTAGCGGAGACGCAACCGAAAACCCGTTTGAAGGAAGTTCAAATGATGTTCCAATCACTCAAATTGCCCGAAATATCGAAATTGATTTGCTAGATATGCTGGATGAAAAAGAACTTCCGCCGGCAATTCAACCGAAAAATAATATAGTAATGTGAGAAAAAATATGGAAAATAATCATCTTGAAATAGTTCGGAAGTTTTATCCAAACGCAATAACAACAACTGATTCAGTCAGCAAATTATTTGCGATTCTGAAAGAAAATTACAGCATCGAACCGCATCAGATTATGCACGCCGACAGCATTTGTTCGGATGATGTCAATGCGATTGAATATCCGAAAAACGCCTCGGAAATGCTCGGACCCTTTAAAATGGGCGGACTAAACGGTTTTCCTTTCACAGGTTTAACGGGAATGGGGGCATTTGCGGGACACGTTCCCGTGAACGGCGCGGTTTTTGTTTATTACGCGCCGCATATCGGCATTACCAAAGAAGGAAATGTGGGCGAAATTCATCGCGTCGGGCAAAATAAAAATTCGGGTTGTTGCGGAGCGGCAAAAGCGGCGTTGAATAATCTGCTCAATAACGCTATTATTCCGGGCAATATCACACACCTCGATTTTCAATTTAATACGATCGAGCAGTTTTTCTATCTCGAAAAAGACCGCATCAAATCAGCCGAAAATCCGCTTATCGAAGCCACCGAAGTAATGTATGAAGCCATCGAAAAACGCATCAACATTCACGCCGAAAAAACAAAGTATCCTTGTCAATACTTGGTTTTAATGGGCGGAATTTTAATCAACGGCGATTTCGATATGGGTTCATTCAACGAAACAAGGCGTTTTGAAATTATTGATTTGGAAACCGGCGAAAAAACAAATTTGCTTTCCTAGACCAAACTCTCAGTTATCAAAATTAAAAATTGGATGCCCTCGGAAAGCCTCGAAACAAACGAAAAGAGAATTTGTATTTTTGTTTATTTTCTCGTGTTTCGTGTTTTTCGAGTGCAAAGCAATTTTTTTCAAATTCTCAGTTTTCAATAGTGTTTTTGCAAAGTCGGAAATCAGGTAAATCGTAATTGTGCGAAATCTGAAATTATCAGCTATCAGCTATCCCGAATAATAAACAGTTACTTTTCGAAATAGTTGATAGCTGATAGCGTCATCGCCTCAAAACCCGACTTTGCAAGAAATCTACAGTTTTCAATCAATCTCACAAGTAAATAGACTTTTCTTAAACTCTTCCATAGAATATAAGAAAACTTTCATACGGTTATGTTCAAAAGTTAAATAAATCCGATGCTGCATTACTATCTTTTTTTGATTTTGGCTTTAATTTTAATGATGGCTTTGCTGTATATGCGGTATCAGAAGTTGCGCGTGTCGTCTCTGATTTTTGGGGTTTGTCGGCAGTTTAATCTTCAAATTTATTAGCCGTTTGTGCTAGGGCTTCCAATTTATTAAAAATTATGTATAAATCGATATTCATATTCGTCATCGCCATTCTTTTACAATCATCGCTTTTGGCACAGGAAATCACGCGCCAAGAAACGCTTCGCGGTTCAATTACCGAAGAGCGCGAATGGTGGGATTTACTGCATTACGATTTGACTGTTCAGTTTTTTCCCGAAACTAAAATGATTAAAGGCTCGAATGTCATTACGTTTAAGACGATAAAGTCCGAATATATTTTGCAGATTGACTTGCAAGAACCGCTGGCAATTACCAAGGCGACGCATAAGAATAAAGAACTGAAATATAAACGGGAAGGAAATGCGTATTTCATTTATTTAGACGAAGAATTACCGAAAGGCATCGAAGACAGCATCACAGTTTATTGGGAAGGCAGACCTACGGAAAGCCGAAATCCGCCGTGGTCGGGCGGCATTACTTGGGGACGCGACGATCTCGGCGAGCATTTTATCACGACGACTTGCCAAGGAATCGGCGCAAGTATTTGGTGGGCAAACAAAGACCACGGCGCGGATGAACCTGACCGTGGAATGAACATCAATATCACCGTTCCCGAAAGTTTAGTTGCGGTTTCCAACGGACGTTTGAAGAAAATTGACGAAAACAAAACTGATAAAACCAAGACTTTTCGTTGGCAAGTTACCAATCCGATCAATAATTACGGGGTTAATGCCAACATCGGAAATTACTTTAATTGGACGGAGAAATATAAAGGCGAAGGCGGCGATTTGGATTTGCAATATTGGGTTTTGCCGCATCAGAAAGAAGCC
>CALMEH010000439.1 GCA_937863115.1 uncultured Acidobacteriota bacterium | reverse complement strand
CTGCACATATTATACGGCGGGCGAAGGTCGCAGACTTCACGGTTTTACGACTCCGGCAGAAATGCCGAATAAATTTGCAATGTGTGTTCGCCAGCCTGTCGGCATCTGCGGATTAATTACGCCTTTCAATTTTCCGATGGCGATTCCTTCGTGGAAATTGATTCCCGCGCTCGTTTGTGGAAATACAGTCGTCATCAAATCGGGCGAAGACGTTCCGCTTTCAACGATTAATTTAGTCAAAGCGTGTGAAGAAGCGGGAATTCCGAAAGGCGTGATTAACGTCGTCAACGGATTTTCCGAACCCGGCGAAGCACTTGTAAATCACGAAGACGTGCGCTTGATTTCGTTCACGGGTTCGACCGATACTGGCAGAATTATCGCCGAACAATGTGCGCGGACGAATAAAATCGTTTCGCTCGAAATGGGCGGCAAAAACGCGATTATCGTGATGGACGATGCCGATATTGACAACGCCGTCGAAGGCTCGCTCTGGGGCGCGTTCGGCACGAGCGGGCAGCGATGCACGGCTTCATCAAGATTAGTCGTTCACAAAAAAGTTTACAAAAAATTCTGCGAAAAACTGGTCGAAAAGGCGCAAAAATTAAAAGTCGGAAACGGTCTTGACCCGAAAACCGAAGTCGGTCCGGTTATCAATCAACAGGCGATGGACAAAATTTTGAATTACATCGAAATCGGCAAAACGGAAGATAAAGCAACTTTGGCTTGCGGCGGAAATCGTCTGACCAAAGGCGATTACAAAAAAGGATTTTTCATCGAACCGACCGTTTTCACCAACGTCAAACGCAATCACCGCATCGCGCAAGAAGAAATTTTCGGACCTGTTACCGTTGTAATTCAATTTGAAACTTTGGACGAAGCAATTGACATCGTCAACGACGTAAAATACGGCTTATCGTCGGCAATTTACACGCAAGACGTAAATCAATCGTTCTACGCAATGCAAGAACTTTACACCGGAATTTGCTACGTCAATTCGGCAACCATCGGCGCAGAAGTTCATTTGCCGTTCGGCGGAACAAAAGGCACAGGCAACGGACACCGCGAAGCCGGAACGCAAGTTTTAGACATTTTCAGCGAATGGAAATCGCTCTACATAGACTATTCAGGCAAACTGCAAAAGGCGCAGATTGACGAAGTGGAGATTTGATGAATTTTCCCGAATTTAACGAAAACGGCGACTTGCCGATTGATATTTATCAAGCGACCTTGCAAGAAGTTGTCGAACATTTCGGCACACAAAACTTGCAACGTCGCAGAATTGCTCAACGGCTTGTCAGAATTTATGATTTGGCGATTCGGACAAACCATTTGAAAAGATGTATTATTTTCGGTTCATTTATTACTGCAAAAAATTATCCAAATGATGTTGATATTTTTTTGCTGATGGATGACGATTTTGAGCCGAATGACGTTTCAGGCGAATCTGCTATAATTTTCAGTAATTTAGCGGCGCAAGAATATGAAGGTGCAAGCGTATTTTGGTTGCGAAGTTTTGCTGCTCTTGGCGGAGAACAGAATGCCGTCGAAGATTGGCAATATAAACGTGACGAAACAAGGCGCGGAATAGTGGAGGTAATTATTAATGATAAATAACGACCAAGAATTAAAAGGAACATTAAATCGGATTGAGCGGTTTCGCAAACAGGTTTTTCATTTGCGAGAAGTGGAAACAAACCCGACTGCGTATGAACTTTCAGCAGGCGGTTTCTTATCTGAAATTGCCCGTATGAATCTTGAAGTAAGCGAATATTTATCGCTTCATCCGTGTCGTTTCAAACAGGAACGGGAAAAAATCGCGGCTTAAATTATTTCGGCAAACCCCAAAAGTGTAAATGTTAGAAACTTTTTACTTCGGGTAAATTTTAGCTATGAACTTAACTAATGTTACTTGTCCATAATGTAAGCATAGTTTTTCAGGCGGATACAGTAGAGGAATATCAATGACACAAAGCTCTATTGGCACTCCGTTTATGAAGTGTTCTAATTGCCATAAACTTTGTAGTTCAGGAAAATTGCCTTGGTCCCAGTTAAATATAACTACTAAGATTGTAGAGATTACAATGGCAATTATTAAAGGGCTTTTACGGGATTTTACTATTCAATATTTTTAATAATTCCAGTCGCTTGTATCGCTACAAAATTTATGGAAGACGCAATAATTACGAAATTTATTATTGCACTTATCGTAATAGTTATAATTATTTCTCTTATTTTAACCTACTTTAAATTCAAAATCGGTATCGCAGAGGTTGAAAGATTAACATCAGAAGAAAAATGGGATGAGTGGTTTTTAATGAATTGATTGAAACAAAACTCTACATTGACTATTCCGGCAAACTGCAAAAAGCGCAGATTGACGAAGTAGAGATTTAGACAAATACAGATAAATAAACAGGTAGAAACGGAGAATCTAAGTAGAAACGGAGAATCTAAAAGGCTCTTCGTTTCTATTTTTGCAGACTGAGTTTTATCTTAACCAATAATTACTGCGTTTTGTCGTCTTCGATTGAAAGCGCGGCTATGAATGAAAGGATTATTGCCATTGCCCACCAACAAGTCAGTATCAAAAAAACTATCGGAAATACGTTTGAGATGTTCAGAATATAATTTAATCTACTAAACGGCTGAACAAAACACTCTTCCGTAACCAAGCATTGTAAGTGATGATAAAATGAAGGAAAAAAGAAAATTGCATTAAAGCAAATTGTTTTTATCCAAAGTTTATCAACTTTCTTCTTGTTTAATTTGCTGCGGGAATGTCTGTAATAACCAAGCAATAATTGAATATTAAAAATGATAATTCCAATTACACCAAGAAGTATTAACAAATAAGTGATACCAAAATTGGTAAATCTTTCTGAAAATAGAGATACAATTACAATAACAATTAAATAAATGATTGAAGGAAGCCACCAAATCCCGAAACATAACAAAGGAATCAATATGAAATAATTTACAATTTCAAAAACTCTTGCTATATTTTCTGAATAATTTCGCATAAGTCATTAAGCAAACTGCAAATTCAATGCCTGAAACCAAAAATCTCAAAACCCGTATAATTAAACGATTTAAATTGTTCAAAATTTGCAATTTACCAAATAGAAAAAATCTTTTTGGCAATATGAGAATGTTGAATTAAAGATTTTGTAAACTCCGAATCGGACACATTATCGCTGAGGATTTGAAAAAAAC
>CALMEH010000438.1 GCA_937863115.1 uncultured Acidobacteriota bacterium | reverse complement strand
AGAATTAATTACATGCCCAATAACAGTTTTTCCTCTCAGTGTTATTCTTACAGTTGTATTAAGGTCTTTTAATTGCTCTGGTTTCTCTATTTTCGTCTTCTTTCTGAAAGAAATGAAATTGCTACGACCTCTTACGTTACTATATAAATCATAAATTGTTTTCAATACTTCATCCTCTTCAAAACTGAAAGTTTCGATAATATCATTTATAATGTTATTTAGATTCGGATTATTCTTTGGACTATCGTTTTTTCTCAATATTAAACACTCGTTCCATATCTTCGTTAATATTATATATGGCAAAAAGCAGAGTATTTCTTTATTTTCTATTCTAATATCATTACGGTTTATCTCTTTCAGAACATTAAATATATCTAGCCTATATGCTTCGTTTATTTTGTATAACCAGCCTAAAAATTCCGTAGTTATCCTCCAATCATTAGCATCTTCTTCAATTAGTTTTTTATAAAATACGCTTTTTTCCGAAAATATTGCTTCTAAAAAACCAGCGTGAATTCGCAGGTAATCTCTTATTGAATTATTTGAAAGATAAATGACTTTTTCTAAATTAAAACACCTAACTAATTTTTCTGAAAAAGTCAAAATTCCGTTAATTTCATCAGTAGTTAAAATATAATCATTCGAGAATTCAATTCCAGGTGCTTCAAACCCAGGCTCTTCGCCCGATTCTTTTTTTTCAACGTATTGTTTATATTTACTGTAAGCAAATTCGATTTTTTTACCTGTCAGTGTCTGTAATGTTTCTTTTTTAATTACTGAAAAATTTACTGCATCATGTTCTTCTTCGCTAGGGTCTTCAAAGGTTACGCTTGATATAAAAGGTTCATTAAGATAGTCTTTGAATTCCCCAATTCTATAAATATTTTCTTCTCTTACCGAAATAACGATATTACAAGTATTGAGAAGGCTTCTTTGAATATTTTGTAAAAAATTTGAAATGAGTAATTGTTGATCATTTGAGAAAGAATCCAAATTGTCTATCCAAATAATTAATTTGTCATATAATTTCCTATGTCTTATGAATGATATGTAGTGATGAATATCTAATTTTTCCTCCGCTTCATTTTCAAAGTTAGCTAATTCCTTTGTGCTTAGGTTTTGGAAAAACCATTCCTTAAAACCAATATCCAGATTTGGAACTTGGTTTCTATATAAACGTGCAATCTGTTGAATGAGACTCAAAATACTACTAAAGTTTTGATTTCCTTTGACCTTCCAAAGTTCTTCTTCGGGTGATAGGATAAAGTATAATAATTCATCACTTAAACTATTTTGTCTTGCTTTTTCAATTTTCAGCCGAAATTCATACCTGAATTTACTTAAAATTAAATCTCGAAAAACACTTTCGTCTATTGTGTTTTGCGAATTGTCAAAAACCTTTGCGGAATGAGCTAGTCTCATATCTATAAAAACAACCAAATTTCGTGGATTTTTTTCAAGCAGGTGCTTAACCCTAACTGAAACAGAACTTTTACCACACCCAGCAGGACCACATAAGGCAACCGTTCTACCGAGAGGTAGTTTATTTACTTCTTTCCATAATAGCTCTTCAGTCGGAACATTTACATAAACATTGTTGCAAAAATCGTTTTCATCAAAGGGTATTGGATATGAATCGCTATATTCCTCATTTTGAATTCGAGCAGGTCCATATGTCGAAACACCTTTATAAAATTTAATGAAATTTATAATTCTATCATCCATATCAAATCTCCATTACTTGCCAGTCAACTCCACATTCAGAGTTGTAATATCTCCCAATTTCACGTCGAAGTCGAAGATTTCAACGTCTGTAAAACCAGCCTTAACAACGCGGATGGTGTATTTTCCGGGGGCGATTGGTTTTATTGAATAGTTGCCGAGACTGTTGGTCGCGGCGGTTTTTGTTAGTTCGACGATGGTGATTTCGGCGTTGTTTATCGGGCTTCCGTTCGATTTGTTGGTTATTTTGCCTTTTAGTCGGGTGGTCGTCGAAGATGGTTTGTCTATTCGGCGTAGGGTTTTGTAGGTGTTGACGAATTCCGCGTTGGCAGTGGCGAAAAGGTCTATGAGGTCGTCCATTTGTTTTAGGGCTTTTTTGGATTCGCGGAAGAGTTCGGTTAAATTCGCGGTTTTTACGGCGCGGGCGGCGCGGGCGGTGCGCGGTTTGGGCGATTCGGCGGCGTAGCTGTTGATTTTGGTTTGTAAATCGGCGAGCATTTCGTTGGTGATGCCGTAATCGGCGAGCGCGGCGCGGTTTTCGAGGGCGCGGTCGTGGATGATTTGACAGCGTGGGGCGATTTGGTCATCGCGCAGACGGTTCAGGTCGCTGAAGGCATAATCTACTTCGGCGCGAAGCGTATCGTTGCCCGTCGCGGCGGCAAATGCGCGGGTTGGTTTGGAGATTCTCAGCGTCGTGTCGCAGAGGTCTCTTTTTGACGTGCGTTTGTCGCGGGCGATGCCTGTGCGCGGCGTTTCCTGAATGCCGGCGGCAGACGTAATTTCGCCGTTATGCGCTTTCAAAGCGGTATAAGCCGTCTGAAATGCCGGAACAGTGCTGATGGTTGTTGTGTTTGCGTCGAGATGTTGCTCGACGGCTCTTTGCATATTAAGTGTTGCTTCTTGCAATGCGTTCATCTTTAGTTAATTGAGGGGTCGCGGAGTTTTTAGCCGATAGAATTTAGATTTGATAGAATGTTTGTCAAAAAAGGAGTTTTTCGATGGCAAACACAATATCAAAATTAAATCCTGAATGGATTACTGAAACGCGGCAGTATTTTCTTGATTTTTTAGAAATGAAATCTCCTCGCGGCAGAGCCGCGAGGTATCAAAAGAGGCGAAGTTGAAT
>CALMEH010000437.1 GCA_937863115.1 uncultured Acidobacteriota bacterium | reverse complement strand
CAAAGGCAAACTCAAAGGCGCGATACTTTTGTTGACTCCGCCGCGCGATGTCAAACCGGGTTTTGAGGCAATTGCTTCGCGTGGGTCTGACGATGCACTCGCAAAAATGGAAGATGCCAAACCGCAACCGATGGGCGGCGGCGCACAGCAAAATCAGCCGACCGAAGAACAGCGCAAAGCGTTTATGTTCAATCAACGCAAACTGCGCTTTTATATGGAAGAAGGTGTGGCAGTTGTTGTTGAGCCGAGTTTGGGAACAGATTCGGGAACAATTCGCGTGATGGGCGCAAATCTTTTGCCGCCTGCGCCGGGAACAACGCCAACGCCCGGAATTCGCGTTTATTCAAAAAATGCTCCCGCAACAATTCCACAAGTCGTTGCCGAAACCGAACAATATAACCGCCTTTACCGTTTGGTAAAACAAGGTATAGCGGCGAAAATGACAGTTGATTTGGACGCGAAATTTTACGACGACGATCTGCAAGGCTATAACACAATCGCCGAAATTCCAGGGACGGATTTGAAAGATGAAATCGTTATGATCGGCGCACATCTTGATTCGTGGCATTCCGGCACGGGCGCGACTGACAACGGCGCAGGTGTTACGGTTGTGATGGAAGCAATGCGAATTTTGGCGGCTTCGGGAATGAAACCGCGCAGAACGATTCGCGTTGCGCTCTGGACGGGCGAAGAACAAGGTTTGCTCGGTTCGCGCGGTTACGTTGCGAAGAATTTTGCAACGCTCGGCGATGGTTCGGACAATGCGGCTTTTGGCGCAATGAGCGGTCAAAAAGTTTCAATCAACAAAAAACCGGCTTACGATAATTTTGCCGCTTATTACAATCTTGACAATGGCACGGGACAAATTCGCGGCATCAATATGCAGGGCAATGAACAGCTTCGACCGATGTTCAAAGATTGGCTGATGCCGTTCAAAGACATCAATGCTTCGACCGTTTCGATAAATTCTGTCGGCGGAACAGACCATTTGGCGTTCGATGCCGTCGGACTTCCGGGCTTTCAATTTATTCAAGACCCGATTGAATATTTCGGCAGAACTTGGCACACAACGCAAGACGTTTCGGACAGAATGTTGGAAGAAGATTTGAAACGCTCATCGGTAATTATGGCAAGTTTTGCTTATAATTCGGCGATGACGGACGAAAAACTTCCGCGCAAATCGCAAGCGACGGCTTCACTTTTCACGAATTTCGACGTTCGCGCCGAACTCGACGAAATCAAATTCCGCCAAGCCGGACTTAATCATTCCGTCTGCGGACACAATATCGGACACGAAGAAATTCCGCACGGATTTCCCTCGTTTTTGACTGTCGGTTTGAATAAAAACGACGTTTTAGCTGATTAATTTCATTTACTCACAGATGAACACGGATAAATATTGATGATTTTTATCTTGATTTTATCTGTGTTATCTGTGGGTAAGTTTTCTTCCGATTAACCGCTCGCCGATTTCATCCGAAACAAAATTTATTTCCTTTCAAAAATTGCAATATTCTCATTATTTGCAAATCTTGCCAAATCTTTTCCGACAATAAAATCAGCAATCATTTCCGCCATAATTCGGCGATGTTCGGTATTATTTTTCGGCGCGAAATCTAAAAAAGGTCTGCCTGTAGTCGTATCTTGCGGATGTGCGAAAGTGAAATGATTTGCGCCGTCGAAAATTGCCAAATATCGGTCGTTGCGCGTTCCGCCGATGGCTTTTTCAAATGTTTGTTTGAGCGAAATCGTGCAATCTTCTTCGGTTTTGCCGTAGCGTCTTGCGCTCCAAGTTATCACGCCGTCGTTGTTTCCGCCGAGCATCAAAATCGGTTTTTCTGACGTAATCGGGCAGACATAATCGGGAGGAAATCCCATAATTGTCGAGCCTTGCGTGTGTGCGCCGTAAGCGAAAACTGATTTAACTTGCGAGAAAAATTCGGCGTTCATCAACGCAATCGAACCGCCGGCAGAATGTCCGCCGAGCGAGATGTTTTCCAAATCAAGACAGCTTTCCAATAAACCTTCCGAATTTACCATTTCCAAATCGTCCAAAATCGGCTGAATCGCCGAACCTGTCGCACCTTTGCCGTAGTTTTCGTAATTCATAAATTTCACGTCAATTCCGGGCGTTAAGCCTTGCATTCCGCCGGGAAGTTCGTTTGTAATCCATTGAAACGACACGAAAACAAAGCCTCTTTCGCATAAACTTTGCGCCAACCACCCGTAAGCTTCGGGCGGACAGTTTACACCGTTCAGGATCAACACAACCGGAAACGGCGCGTGTTGTGCATCAGGCGCGAGAATGCCCGAATTTCTTTCCGTGTCGTCTTGCGGCGCAAACGCGGGATAGAAAATTTTTAGAAAAATAGTGTCGAACGGCGCAGGTTTGCCCTCGATATGTATGGCACGGAAAATAGCGCGTGTTGTCATAGTTTTATCTTAAATTTATGATTTTTAAATTTCCGATTCACAACTTGACAGAATAGGAAAATTAACGTAATTTTGACAAAATTTATTATAAATCTATAACAAAGTAGCGCAATAAATTTCGTGAGTCAAAACGAAGAAAGCATAAAAAAAACAAAACGGTCGGCGCGGAAAAAACGGATAGCGGTTTGGAATCGGCGGCTGGCGTGGATTACTTTGCCGTTGCTTCTGATTAGCACGTTTGCAGTTTATGCGTCGAAGGATTGGATGCCGAATTTGAAAAGCGTCGGCATTTGGTCTTCGATGATTTTTATTTTGTGTTTGTTGCTACATTCGTTTTTCAGCGTTTATTTATTTGGTTTTCCGCGTTTCAAATGGCAGATTCGCGTGGTGCATATTTACATCGGTTATGCGGTTTTTATTTGCACGATGGTAAGTCAGTCAATCATCGGCTTTGAACCTTATCACAATATTTTTTACGCATTGAATTGGGTTTTTATCATCGCCCACGTTGCGCTTTCGACGCGATTTATGCTCAAACGAAACGTCAAAAAACAGCCTGAGCCGGAACTTTCTTTTCGTTCTGAATCTTGAATTAAAATTTTTTTATGATGACCATTTATTACATTGCCGTCGCTTTGATTCAAACCTTTTTAGCCGTAATTATGTTTCGGCTGTGGCGCAAATCGGGTTCGATTTATCCGATATTCCCTTTGATTGTGATGCTCGGAATCATTTATGACAATTTAATAATCGGTTTCGGTGCATTTATCGGTGAAGGCGAACTTTTGAAGGCTTTGAATACGCCGCGATTCGTCATTCACGCACTTTTTACGCCGTGCTTAATGGTTTTTGCTTTCGGTGTGGCGCGGCGTATCGGCATCGGTTGGACGCAGTCGAAACTCGCCCACACATTGATTTGTGTTTTTACTACGGCGATGATTGCGCTCGGTGTCTATCACGAAATTTTCCAACTTGTTTTATCGGCAAAAGCCGAATACGGAACGCTCAGATACATTAATTCAGCCGCGCAAGGTCCGCCGATTCCGGCGATTGCGACAATTATTGTCGTGATGATTATTGCCGTTTTTGTTTGGGTAAAAACGAAAAAGCCTTGGTATTTTTTGGGAACGCTTTTGATGTTTTTGCTTGCGCCGATGGCAGCAAAATTCGTCTGGGCGGGAAATTTGGGCGAGATTTTTATGAATCTCGGCGGCATTTTCGGAGAAAAGACGGTGCAAGACGAAAAGGGAAAAGGATAGAGATTTCATACTTTTTACTTTTTACTTTTTACTTTTTACTTTTCTCGTCTTGACTTATTTTTATTTTAAGGTTAAATTTACCCTCAAAATTTGTTATAGATTAAATACAAATTATAATCAGAATCCGAAAAATAATAAGTAAAACTTAATCAGCAGACGGTTTTTTTACTCTCACGAGGGATTTTGTAAAGGTCATAAACTTGAGATAATTTTAGGAGAAAAACAGATGCTATTTGTAAATAATTCAATTCGTTTCAAACGGAGCGTTTTTGCGGTGCTTTTGATTGCCGTTTGCTTTGCGGGCAATCTATACGCGCAAAACGGCGGCTCAATCGGCGGCACAGTTAAAGACTCGAACGGTGCGGTAATTTCCGGTGCAAATGTTACCGCAACCAACAAGGTCAGCGGCAGACAACAGACGACCACGACCAACGCGGACGGGAAATACCAATTCAACAATTTGCCGGAAGGAACTTATCGCATAACGGTCAACAAAAGCGGTTTTTCAGATTCGGGCGCAAGCGTTGCGCTCGAAGGAAGTATGACGCAAGATTTTACGATGTCGCTCGGCTCTCTGCGTGAAGAAGTAACGGTTACGGCGACAAAAAGTTTAGCCGCAACATCGGATATTCCGCAAACCGTTACGGTTATTAGCGAAGAACAAATCGAACAACGTCGCCCAACCGCTATCGGTGAAGCCATCGAGCGTTCGCCGAGTGTTTTGTTGACCGATACGAATCCGTTTCGCGCCCGTCCGCAAATTCGCGGTCTGCAATCGAATCGTATTTTGGTAACGGTTGACGGCGAACGCTTGAACAATCCGCGTTTCGGGGCAGATTTTGTCGGCGTTTCGACGAGTTTGGTTGATACGTCGCAGATTCAATCGGTCGAAGTTATCGCGGGTTCGGGGTCTTCGCTTTTCGGTTCTGATGCTGTTGGCGGCACGATTAACATCATCACGAAAGGCGCACAGCGCGAACGCAACGGAACACGGATGAATTTTCGTTTCGATGGCGATTACGGCACGAACAACAAATATCGAAAAGGCACGATAAATTTCGGTTTCAGCAATAATTTGATTGCGACGCAATTTAATCTCGGCGGATTTAACCAACCTAGTTTCAAACTTGGAAACGAAAGCGTTTCGCGCACCGAAGTCATAAATTTCGGAAGATTTGCGGCGGCGGCGGGAACTCTCGTCGGACAAAGCATAATTTCGGCTTATCCGGTTTATGATATTACCGCCAAACAAATAGTTCCGAACTCACAGGCGGACGGCATTTTCGGCGGCGCGGATATGACTTTATTTATCAACGACAATACCAACGTCAGACTTCGCTATAGCGCAAACAGCTATCATAATTTGGGTGTTCCTTGGACGGCAACGCCATACAGCACGAATCGTCCGATTACGGGCGTTTCCGATTTTCAGAAATTCCGTGGCGTTTATGAAATCCGCGAAGCCGCAAGTTGGCTGCCGCGAATGCAGTTTTCTGCATATTACCAAGATTATAAACGCTCGCTTGATGAAATTCGCAGTAATATCAACGTGAATAGCAGTTATGCTTCGAGCGGTCCGCCGGCATTTACGAATGTTTTCACGGGAAATCTTTCAACTTTTACCGTAACCGGCGACGGTTTGACGATTAACCACAATACCGGCAAAGGTTTCGACGCGCAATTTAACTTTTTGCCCGTCAAAAATCTTGTTTATATTACGGGCTTAAACTATACAAACGATTTTTCGCGCGACGATTTTTCTTCCCGCACACTAAACGCTGCGGGAGTTGTAACAGCATCAATTTCGGATGTCAGAAATACGCCGAACACGATTTATGACAATATCGGTTGGTATAATCAATTTACCGTCAGAGCCGGAAAATATGCGAATTTTTCGGGCGGTTTCCGTTATGATAATTGGAAAACCGAAGCGCGTCCGACACGCGGATTTCCGAACGGCGTGGTCGGTTTGGTTTTCTTGCGGACGTTGCCTTTGATTCAGGCAAATCCGGGTGCGCTCGATGCCGTCGGCGCGGCTGGATACACAAATCTGGCAAATGGCGTTCCGGCTACAAGTAATTCTAATGTCGTAACTTATAACGTCGGCGCGACTTTCTTTATTCCGGGTGGAATCAATCCGTATATTCGTTATTCAACGAGCTTCCGCGAACCCGATTTGCTGGCGCGGTATCTGTTCCGCAACTTTTCGACTTCGCCGATTTTCTCTCTTCCAAGTATTGTCAATACGAATCTGCGCCCCGAAAAAGGCAAAGATATTGATGTCGGCGTGAAAGTTTCGCGGCGCACGTTTCGTGGCACTTTTGCTTATTACCGCAACGAAATTAAAGATGCAACCGGCACGGTTTTAGGAACATACTGCATTAATCCTTTCGCACCGACACCGATTGCGGGGATTGCCCCGACACCAGCCGGATTCGGTTGCACGGCGGGCTTGCATCTAGTTCAAGTTTTCCAGACGGTTAATTTTTCGACCGTTGTTATTCGCGGAATGGAAGCACAAGCCGAAGGCGACATCCAACTCGGCGATTTCGGAAGTTTTACACCGTTTTTCACGTTCAGCACGATTAAAGCGACAAACAAAACGCCGGATGCAAACCGTTTGGCAATCGTTCGCAATTTGTATAATGGAAGTGCGCCGCTTGAACTCGACGGTTCTGAAAGCGATGTTCCGTTTTATTCGTTGCCAAATTATCAAGGCACGTTTGCGCCGCGCTTTACGAGTGCCAAAGGAAATTGGTGGGCAGAATACGAGTATCGTTTCACGAGCAAAGTTACCCGCGTTGATCCGAACGAAATAAGTTTCGCCGGAACAACGACTTACGCAAACTTTGCCGGTTACAAAGGCTTGAAAAAACATTCAATCCGCGGCGGTTTCGGCTTTGGCGAAAGATTTCCGGTAAGAGTTACGATGGGCGTTGAAAATTTGACGGACAATCTTTATTTTCAACTTTTCCAACCTGCTCCGGCAATGGGACGCACTTTCACCTTCGGCTTTAGCTTCAGTATGTCCGAATTATTGAAATAATGGACTTTGGTCTTTGGTCTTTGGTTTTTGATTTCAAAGACCAAAGCCCAAAGACCAAAAACCAAAAGATTTATGAATCCGCAATCCGCAATCCAAAATCTCAAATCGAAAGATGCTCTCGGTTATCGCCATAAATTCGGCGTGATAATTCCTTCGACAAATACGATTGTCGAACCGGATTTTTATTCAATGAGCGTGCCGGGCGTTACGCCGCACGTTTCGCGTATCCATATCCGCGACCAAAATCTTTCAAGCGATGCAGCGTTTGAAAAGCTGCTTGAGCAAATTCGCATCGAGATTGCCTTTGCCATCGAGCGCGTAATGACGTGCGAGCCGGATTATATGGTGATGGGAATGTCTGCCGAAACTTTTTGGGACGGACTCGAAGGCAATCGCGCTTTTACCGAACGAATCAAAGAATTGAGCGGTTTGGATGTTGCCACAGGCGCGGAAGCGTGCGAAAAGGCTTTAAATTGTTTCGGTGCAAAACGCATCGGAGTCGTAACGCCGTATCAACCGATTGGCGATAAAAATGTTGTTCGATTTTTCAACGACATCGGCTTTGAAGTTACTAAAATAAAAGGCTTGAAATGCCCGACGGCAGTTGCTATCGCGCACGTTTCGGAAGATGAATTGCGCGAGGCTTTAATCGAAGCTGATTCGCCCGACGTTGACGCAATCGTTCAATGCGGCACGAATCTTTCGATGCTTCGACTCGCAGACGAAGCCGAACGCTGGCTTAAAAAGCCCGTAATTGCAATAAACGCCGCAACGTGGTGGCTTGCGCTTCGCAAAAATAATATTGACGAAAAAATTTACGGATGCGGGCGACTTTTAAGAGAATTTTAATTTTTTTTATTGCCCGCGAAACACGCGAAATCCCCGAAAATATTAAATAAATTTTGTGTTATTTTTCGCGTGTTTCGCGGGCAAAAATATTTATGTTGTTTCCAACTCAAATTGTCGGTTCGTATCACAAACCGAAATGGCTGTGCAATCACGACTTGGTTTATACGCCGGAAGGAACCTGGTGGAAAGTTTCGCCGGAAGATTTGTCGTCTGCACAAAACGACGCAACACGGCTGGCTATCGAAGACCAGAATCTTGCGGGCTTGACTTTTATCACCGACGGAGAAGTCAGACGGCAAACTTTCAGCGGATATTTTTATTGTTTGGGCGGTATTGACAGCATTAATCGCGGCGCGATGACATTTGCCGCAAATGACATCGGCGGTGCAATTACAATAAAAAAACGCACCCCAATTTTCACGGGAACCCCCCCGCCGCCGCCCACAATTCCCGAAGTTTTTTCTGAAAAAAAATGGGGAAAACCGATTCTTGCGGAAGATTTAAATTTTCTTAAAAAATACGCCAAAGGCAAAACGAAAATGACTGTCATCGGTGCGTGTTCGCTGGCTTTGCGCGTGGTTGACGAACATTACGGCGCACTCGATAAATTGACTTTCGGCATTGCCGATGCGCTCAACAAAGAACTGCATTTTCTCGAAAAATCGGGCGTTGATTTGATTCAGATTGACGAGCCGGAAGTTCATTTTCGCTATTCGCAATTAAAAGATTTCGCGCAAGAAGCAATCAATCGAACAGTTCGCGGTTTAACAACGATGACCGCGGTTCACGTCTGTTTCGGTTATTCAAAAAATATCGCCGAAAAACGCACGAATCCGGTTTATGAAAATGCATTGCAG
>CALMEH010000436.1 GCA_937863115.1 uncultured Acidobacteriota bacterium | reverse complement strand
TCAGAAGAGAATAGCCTTGCTGGATCGCATTCAGTTTTCGGCTTCTTTTGAAGAGCATCGCACGCTTCAACGGATAAAACTAGAATTATACGCCAGAAATGTCAGAAGTCAAGCAAATAAAGTAAAAAAGTCGGAAATTGGCTTCCGACTCTTTGTTCTTTTTTTTTGTAAAAGTTATATCCGTTGTATCAAATTGCTGACCGAACCAACAACGCCGCTTTCTTTTTCCATTTCCTCTTTCGCCATAGTGGAAGTGTTTTGAATTCCGGCAAGACGCAAACGAAACTCGTCCGGATTGGTCGAGCCGCGCAGGGCTTCTTCGAGCGAGATTAAGCCCGATTGATAAAGATAAAAAAGAGATTGGTCAAAAGTTTGCATTCCATATTGCGAAGTTCCGGCTGCGATGGCATCCCGAACTTGCGAAGTTTTGTCTTCGTGCAAAATGTAATCGCGGATGAGAGGCGTTGAAATAAGAACTTCGACAGCCGGAACACGCGAATTTCCTTTGGCGGATTTCATTAAACGCTGTGAAACAACAGCTTTCAACAATCCTGCAAGTTGAATACGGATTGATTTTTGCTGATATGGCGGAAAAGCGTTGATAATGCGCGAAAGCGTTTCTGAAGCATCTAGCGTGTGCAAAGTTGATAAAACAAGATGACCGGTTTCGGCGGCAACGAGCGCGGTTTCGATTGTTTCGAGGTCTCGCATCTCACCAACGAGAATAACGTCCGGGTCTTGCCGCAAACTTCCGCGCAAGGCTTCGGCAAAATTGCGCGTGTCAACATCAACTTCGCGTTGCGTAATAAAAGATTTTTTATCTTTATGAAGAAATTCAATCGGGTCTTCAATAGTTACAATGTGCGAATTGCGCGTTTGATTGATGTTGTCCACAAGCGCAGAAAGTGTTGTGGATTTCCCGCTTCCGGTTGTTCCCGTAACCAGAATCAAGCCGCGTTGTTCTTCGGAAATCTTACATAAAATCGGCGGCAAACCCAATTCGCTAAATGAACGGATATGGTCGGAAATAACACGGGCGACTAAGCCGACGGAATTTCTCTGTTGAAAAATATTGACGCGAAAACGTCCTAAACCTGAAACGCCGTAGCCAATGTCAACTTCATATGCTTCTTTGAAGTGCATTTTCTGACGATTTGACATCATCGAAAATGCCATTTCGAGCGTTTCGTCCTGTGCTAGACGATTGATGCCCGACACCGGACGTAGTTCGCCATTAACGCGGATTACAGGATAAGCTCCTGCGCGAAGATGCAAATCCGATGCGCCGAAACTCATCGCCATTTGCAGTAATTCGTCAATTCTACTCGGCATAAAATTTTAATCTAGGAAATTAAATGAATTCGGTGAAATGATTTTACGTTGGAACTGTGATAAATGCAAAATCGTCCGAAGCTAATTTTAACTTTTATTAATTAAGTGCGTCAATACATTTTTTTCAACGCAAAAAAATATATTGCCGGATATTGGAATTTACACCTGTATTTATTAATTAAGACTATGAAATTTTCTTTCCGGTAAATTCAAGCGGTATCGGCAACATGGGTGCGTCTATTGCACCTTCGATTGTATCGTTTTCGATTGTTCCTGCAATACCGAGTTCGAGAGACTGTCCTTGCATTTCCGTAACTGCGGTGCCGGAAAATTCATTTCCGCTGACTTTGCCGTTTTCGATTTTGCCGTTGCCGAACATCGTTTCAAGCGTTCCCGCAAATGTGGTTTCTGTCTGCTCGGCTTTTAATTTAACCGGAATTTTTTGACCTTGAAAATTTAGTGTCAATTCCCAAGCTCCACTGATATTTATTTTTGGTTCTTCCATAATTTTTCCGTAATTTGAAATGTCTTGCAAATTTCCTTCCGTGTCGAAAATCTCAATGTTTTCAGCATATTCTCGCACTTGCGGCAAAACCTCTTCGGCATCGCCGACAATGACGATGGCAAGTTTTTCGGGCATCACATATTTGTTTGCCACGCGGTTGACATCTTCGTTTGTTACCGCATTTACATTATCGCGATAAGTTTGCAAATAATCTTCAGGTAAATCGTTAAGCTGTTGTGAAACAAGGAGATTCGTCAAACCTTCTTGCGTTTCAGCGCGAAGTGGGAAAACTCCGGTTAAATAATTTTTCGCGTCCTGCAATTCATCTTCCGATACTGTTTCGTCCCGAATACGATCTAACTCATAAAAAAATTCGTGCAAGGATTCGCCGGTTACTGCAGTTCGCACTTCGCTTGAGGCTTCAAATGCGCCCGCGAGTCGCCGCATATCAAAACTGGAATACGCCCCATAAGTATAGCTTTTTTCTTCGCGCAAATTCATAAAAAGCCGCGATGAAGCACCTGCACCCAAAATCTGATTCATCATCAAAACAGCAAAATAATCAGGATGAGTTCGGTTTATTGCCGGATTAGCTAAAACAATATTTGCCTGCGCCGAACCTTTGCGATCAACTATTGTCAGAGTTCTTTTGCTTCTTTCAGGCAAGGAGGGAAATTGTTTTTCTTCAAAACTTCCCTTCTGCCAACCGCCGAATTTTTCTTCGATTTGTTTTAAAAGAGATTTCCGCTCGACATCGCCGACAATAATCAGAGTTGCAATATTCGGAATATAATTTCGTTTGTGCAATGAAATCAATTTTTCGCGTGAAATGTTTTCGACATCCTTAATTTTGGGCGAAGTTTTATGATATGGATGTTCGCCGAAGATGATGCGTGAAACTTGTTCGTCCACCAAAAACGAGGCTTGCGAACGCTGAAATTTCAAACCTTCGATAAGATTTTCTTTGTAAAGGTTTAATTCGCTTTCGGGAAATGTCGGCTTTAAAATCATTTCCGCCATCAAATCAATAATTTCCGCGCTGTAAAATGATAAAACCGAAGCCGACACCATCGAATTATCTGAACCCGAACTTGCTCCAATCGAAGCTCCGAGCCTTTCGATTTTTTCGGCAAGTTCTTTGCTTGTATAATTTAATGTTCCCTCGTTGAGCATTGAAGCAACGGCTGAACTTAATCCTGTCTGATTTTCGGCTTCATAAATTTTGCCGATTCGAAACGCGAGTCGAAAACTCACCAAAGGAAAGCGTTTATCCTCAAAAATAATGATTTTCAAACCGTTTGCTAAAGAGGTTTCAAACGGTGCAGGAATTCTAAAAGGTATTGGCGCAAGCGGTGCAGGCGCGGTTTTGCGAAATTCTTCGTTCATAGATGGTAAATGGTAGTTGGTAATTGGTAATTGATAATTGGTAATTGGTAATTGGTTAAAAAAACCTATTACCTATTACCTATTACCTATTACCTATTTACTGATTCTGCGCCGGTATAACATCGAGCAAAGCGCGGTTTTCAGTATTCAGATATTTGCCGACAGCTGATTTTATTTGTTCGGCGTTAACGGCTAAAAGTGTGTCGAGTTCGTTGTTTATCAGCTTGGGGTCGCCGTCGTATAGCGCGTGTTCGGCGATTTGTTGCGCCCGCGACATTGCCGATTGGCGTGAGCGAATGGCATCGTTTATAAGTTGATTTTGAAGTTTTTGCATTTCTTCTGCGCTCGGACCGTTTGCAGATAATTCCTTGATTTCGTTCATAATTGTTTCACGAATGCGGCTCAAATCTGTTTCGGGTTTTGGGATTGCCCCGATGCAAACGCCCGAAGGTCCGCGACGTTCGTCCGTGTAACCGAATAATTGCACGACCGATTCTTCGCCTTTGACCAATTTTTGATAAAGCCGCGAACTGTCACCGTCGAAAAGCAATTTTCCAGCCAAATAAAGTGCATTGAATTCCGGCGTTCGGCGTTCAGGAATTTTCCAACCGATGAGAAAAGCAGGAAACGGCGCGAGTTTATCTTCGTGTTCACGGTAATTTGCGGCAATTTCCGCTGGTTCACTAACATCAAGGGTTGAAGGTTTCGGTTGCGAAGAAATAGAACCAAAGTATTTTTCAACCAAATTTTTCGTTTCGTCTGTTTCAAACGCGCCAGAAATCACCAAAACGGCATTATTCGGCGCGTAATAGGTTCTGAAAAAATTCTGCACGTCTTCAACCGTGGCATCGTCCAAATCTTCCATTGAACCGATAGTTGAATGCGAATTGGCAAAATTTTTATAAACCATTTCATTCAAAAGATCGAACACGCCGCCGTATGGCTGATTGTCATAACGCAGTCGTTTTTCTTCCTTCACGGCTTCGCGCTGATTGTCGAGATTTTCTTGGGTTACGGCAAGCGATAACATTCTATCGGATTCAAGCCACAGGGCAAGTGGTAATTGATTAGCGGGTAAAGTTTCAAAATAGTTTGTTCTTTCGCTCGAAGTTGTGCCGTTCATCGTGCCGCCCGCTTTCATAATATATTGAAAAGGCGCTGCTTTCG
>CALMEH010000435.1 GCA_937863115.1 uncultured Acidobacteriota bacterium | reverse complement strand
CGGCAGGTTTGCGTGTTCGGGTAGTTCCGGGTGGTTGTTCGGGTTTTCAATATAGTTTGAACATTGAAGAAGAATCGCGCAACGGTGATTTTGTAATGGACAAAGGCGGCATAAAACTATTCGTAGATATGTTTTCCGCACAATACCTGAACGGTATCACGATTGATTATACCTCGAATATGATGGGTTCGGGATTTACGTTTGAAAATCCGAATGCGACCGGCGGATGCGGTTGCGGAACATCATTTTCGGCTTAATATTTTGTTCGCACATTTTCTATTTTTAGAGAATGTGCGATTTTTTTGAAAAATTTCGCGGAAACTATTTGTCATTGAAACTGTAAGATAAGTAATCAAAGACAACTGAAAAAAAGGCGGAGAAGATGGGGCGGGGTTTTCCGAAAACAACACGGAAAACCCCTTCATTCAAAAATTTCCATATTATTTTTTCGCGCCGCAAGTTATTGAAAACACAGGTAAAATCGGCATTATGCTGAGTTAAACCGCTTTTTGCGTTTGCAATTCTTATCCAAATTAGTCAGACTTTTAGTAGTTCAGCTAAAACACACAAAAATAATAAATTAAAAATTTTGGGACTTTTTAATGTTTCCGTGAAAAAAAATCGGAACGAATACCGTTTTAGTTGTATCTAATAATTAGACGACAAATCCCGTCGTTTGCCCCGATAAAAGCCCCAAAGTTAAGAAATAATAAATTCAGGAGTATCTATATTTTGATGATTTTAAGAAAAGGTCTTTACCTTGTATTTTGCGTAGTATTTTTATCGGTTGCGGCTTACACACAACAAAATCCGCCAACTCGTCCGCGGGTTGTCAAAACAACTTCCAGTCAGCCGGTAAATCAACCGCAAACCACGCAAACAAAACCAAACACCAATCCCAATCAACGTCCGACTTTAACGAATAATATAATTGTCGTCGGTCAATCAAACCAACCACTTGTAAAAAACACAGGTTCGACGAAACCCACAACCGCCGTAACAAATAGCACTTCAACTAATTCAGCACGTTTGAATTACAGTTCGATTTTTAATCAAAATCTTTATTCGGCAATCCAAAGCAAGATCGGACTTCCATATCGCTACGGTTCAAATGGTCCGAATAGCTACGATTGTTCGAGTTTTGTCTGGAAAGTTTTTGAAATGGCAGGACTTTCGATTACGCGCTCGAGCGCAAGAAGTTATTATTCGACGTTCGAGCCGGTTTATGGCGATGACCGATACAAATTCGGCACCTTGGTTTTCTTAAACAAACTTGGTCACGTCGGCATTGTCGCCGATGCAAATGGTTTCTATCACGCTTCTTCAAGCAAAGGTATCACCTATTCTAAATTCGCCGGATACTGGGAAAAACGAGTTGTCGGTTTCCGCAAAATTCCGACCGATTACGTCAAGTAAAAAAGACTTTTGAACCAAAGAGACTGAGGGACGACGTGAAAATCACGTCGTCCCTCAGTCTCTTTGGCTCATTGTATTAAAGAAGAATGCCTTCGCATAATTGTCCTTCAACGCTCGTATAACAGAGCGAAACTTCTTTGAATGTATTGGTATCGCGGCAATAACAAAGGCATCTGTCGAAAGGTTTTGAATAGATGTGTAAGCTGACAGCACGTTCGTTAAATTCCGGCAAATTTAAGATTTGATGAATCGGTTCTTCGAGTTCAACTTTCGCCGCAAGACAATCTGAAAGGTCAAACCGGTCGGTTTCTTCGAGTTTGCAGAATCCTTTTGCTTCATCAATTTCAACCGTCCGAAAATTTTGTCCGCGCAAAGTTCCGACGGCAACGGTCATCCAACAACGCTGTTCGGCGTGATTGTGAATACGTGAAATCTGTCCTTTTTCCCAACAAATCGCCATCATTTCAAATCGCGCATCTTTGTAAATCAAGTTGCGTGTATAAAATTTGTCGCTCCAAAAAAAATAACGCTCGATTGACGCAACATCAACCGGATTTTCCGACAAAAAGCGATAGACGTTATCGCAAACAAATTCTTCTTCAGGAATGGCGCAAAGCCCTTCGATGAGTTTTTCTACTGCAATCATAAAATTGGTTTTGGTTTTTGGGCTTTGAGTTTTGAACTGTGATTCAACCAAAAAACGAAGACCAAAAACCAATTACATTAAAATATTCCGTTATAAAAAGCCCGTTTTTTCTCAGTTACGGCGCATTTTCCGTCCGTCAGAGGATCACCCGTTTCACGACAGCAAGGCGCGGTTTTACTACAACTCAAACCTTGTTTGGCAAATCTTGCAACCGTGTCTTGCCCGCTTGCTGACGGATGAAAGCAATCGCAACACGAAAGCTGATCGGCATTAAATTTATAATTCCAAGGCGCGTCCGAATAAACAAAATTCGTTCCGGCGGCTCTGGTTGCACCGCCGACCATTTCGCCGCCAATCATCAAAACGGTCGTAGTTCCGCCAACCGGAATTGACGAATATTCCGCCGTAACTCTTTTCAAAATATCACGATAAGCTTTAATCGTCGTATAAGAATCAATGATTCGCGTGTCCGTGCAATCGCGTGTGAGCGAAGCGCAGATGCTTGCCAAACTCCACAAAAACTGACAAGTTCCGCCGGTTTGACAGTTTGATTTGCTTTGAAAATTGCAAAGTTGCGAAACGCGGACGGGCGACATTACGCCGATTTTGGTGTTCGGCGTAGTTACCAAAATGTCCAAACCTTTGCGAAATTCGCGCTCAAACGAATCGTTTTTGGTGCGCCAATAATTATTTGGATCGAGATCGGAACTCGTGCAAGAAACATTTACTTTGCCGAGCGTTCCGGCGCAATTATCATTATGACCGAGAAAAACTGCCGCCAACTTTTGTCCCGTTTGCGAGTTGAGGTAAGTTTTGATGCTGTTCGATTGATTGACAAAATCACTCAACATTCGTGCGCCTGAAGCCGCCGAATTTGGATTTTTGGCAAGAATATCAATACCGAATTCGCATTCCAGACGCTCACGAAAACTAAAAACATTTTCGCTGCCCGTGCCGCAAAGCGTCGCGCCGTGTGTGTCGCTAGTTAGCCAATTATACTGCTCTTGGTCGCCATTGGAACACGGAAACGAACTCGACGCATTAAAACCTTTCGTAATGCTGTCGCCCGCCGCATCAATCGCCTGAATGCTCAACTGCGCGAATGTTTGGGCGGAAAAAACGAACAGCAAAGCAAGTAAGCAAAGCAATTTGGTCATAATTTTTCCTAACCGACTGGAGCGCAAGCGTCCCGCTTGCTATGAGCGTCGTTTTTTGACGCGAAAAAGCGTTCGGGATGAAATCAAGTTGAATGTGTGCCAAGTTGTTTGCGCCGCAAAAAAACGCGACGCATTGCAAGCGAGGACGCTTGCGCTCCAGTCAATAAACCTAATTGTTCTGCGATTTTTGCAAAAAGTCAACAAACTCTTGGGAATTTCTTGTCAAACCGGGAAATGTCGCCAGCGGTTTGCCGTCCGCGTCCATAATCGCATAAAACGGCAGAGCAACGGTTTGGAAAGTTTTCTCTTGAAATTGCTGTTGTTTTTCGTATATTTCTCCGTCGCCGTCAGTGTAAAGACTGACGAGAACAAATTTGTCCATCTCGTTTTTTACAGTCGGAATCGGAAACATATTCGCTTCCATCCAACGGCAATTTGTGCAAGTGTAGCCCGTAAAATCCACAAAAACTTTTTTATTTTCCGCTTTTGCTTTTTTAAGAGCTTCGTCCAAATTATTCGTTATCCATTTCAATTCCGCATCTTTATCGCCTAAGACATTGAACGCCGAATGAGCATTTTTTGGTGGCAAAAACGATTCGAGTTCGCCGAGTTTTTTGCCTAAAACTCCCGTTGTCAAATAAACGCAAAGTGCGAAAAATAAAGCGGCGAAGACCATTCGTAAGGGCGTGATTTTTTTTACGGTCGAATCGTATTTGAACTTAAAAATTCCTAAAATATAAGCAATTATGCCAATGCCAATAACAACCCAAATCATCAAAACGAGTTCGCGTGTAAAAACTTTACCGTAATTTAAGAGTCCGGTTTCGGTAAATTTCGCGCCCCAAACCAAATCTACATTCGATAAAAATTTCATCGCCGCCGCGATTTCCAAAAATCCCATCACGACTTTGACGGAATTGAGCCAACCGCCCGATTTCGGCAAAGAACTAAGAAAACGCGGCACGGTTGCAATCACGAAAAAAGGCAATGCAAACACGGTTGAAAACGCCAACATTCCGAGTAGCGGCATTTTCCAATCGCCTTGCGAAGTCGAAACCAAAATCGTTCCGATAAACGGCGAGGTGCAGGTAAATGAAGTCAGAGTAAAGGTTAAGCCCATCAACAACGCGCCGATATAAGCACTTCCTTTGCCTTCTTCACTACGGGTAAGACTATCCAATTTCGTCAAAACTGAATGCGGTATCGTGATTTCATAAAACCCGAAAAGATTAAACGCGAAAAACAAAAATATTCCGGCAATCAGCAAATTCACCCAAGGGTTTGCGGCAAAAAGATTAATTCCCGACGCGCCCAAAACAACTGCCAACAACATGCCCAAAAGCGAAAATGTCGCTATAATTCCGACTGAATAAACAAAAGCAAGTTTTATTGTTTTTTTATGATCGCCATCGGCGTGTTTCATAAAATATGAAACCGTTATCGGAATCATCGGAAAAACACACGGCGTTAAAAGTGAAATCGCGCCGAAAGTTATCGCCAGCCAAATAAAACTCCATACGTCCGTTGTCCGTTGTCCGTTGTCCGTTGTTAGTTGTTTGCTTTCCGACTGCTGATTGCTGACTGATGATTGCTGACTGCTTTTCTTCGCGTCTTCAACTCCGGCAAAGGTAACCTTGACAGTTTTGGGCGGCAAACAAAGTTCGTTGGTGCAAACTTGATAACGGACATTTACCGCTAAATCGTCCGACTTTGCTTCACTGTTCGATTTCAAATTCAAATTAAATTCAGCCGTTTTCGCAAAAAATTTGGTTTCGATATTAAAATTTTTATCAAATTGCGTAATCGGTGCAGGCGAGATTATTTTGCCATCGATTTGAAACGGAGCATTTTCTGCAATAGAAATTTTTGTCGGAAAAGGTCCGCCTTCCGGCTGTTCGATTGCGTAAAGATGCCATTCTCCCTCGATTGCGGCTTTTAACTTCACCTTAAAAGTGGAATTAGGTTTTAACGATTTCCCTGTTAAATCCGATTCGAGCGACCACGAAACAGGATTTTGTGCAAACGAAACCGCCGACAAAAGCAAAATGATGAATAAAATTAAATAAAACTTACGATACATAAATTCCTTAAAGAATTAGATACCAAATTCTATCATTTTTATTCGCAGAAAATGAAAATTAGTTTTGTAAAGCAAAAAAAGTTCTGAGTTTCCAACGAAGTTAGAATGCCACCAGCCAAGCGAAACGGTTTCTGCGCCGACAAAAATTCAAATTAATCAACTCCGGGCAAACACCTCACATCACCCGCATTTGCGCCACCTGAAGTTGGAACTCAAAGCGGTTTTGCACAATTCTTATAATCTCGCTTATAATTTTTCTTGTAAATATTTTATTTCGAGGAAAATGAATTTTGCCAAAAACAGCAACTCGCCAGACAAAATCAACTGACAAGCCGGACAGCGTAACGTCTGCCACGGCAAGCAAAACCGCGTCGAAGAATTCAGGGAAAATGAAATCAGCCGTAACCGATACGGTTAATCGCAAAGAAGCCCAAGCCGAATTTAAAGAACGTAAAAAATCGCAAATTGCAACAATCAAAAAAACCGATAAGGCACTTTTAAAAGAAATGCTTTATCAAATGATTCTCGGTCGGCTTTTCGAACGCAAATGCGCCGAAGTTTATCGAATGGGCGCAATCGGCGGCTTTTGCCATCTTTACATCGGACAGGAAGCCATCGGGATTGGCGCAATGATGGCTCTGAAAGAAGGCGATTACGTCATCACAAGCTACCGCGATCACGTTCAAGCAATGGTTGCGGGAATCACGCCCGAAGCAGTAATGGCTGAACTTTACGGAAAAGCGGGCGGAAACGTCGGCGGCAAAGGCGGTTCGATGCATATGTTTTCCAAAGAAAAAGGATTTTTCGGCGGACACGGCATCGTTGGCGGACAAATCGGTGTCGGCACGGGAATGGCATATGCCCAAAAATACAAAGGCACAGACAACGTAACGCTTTGCTTTTTCGGCGAAGCCGCGCTCAATCAAGGTTTGTTTCACGAATCTTTGAATATGGCGCAACTTTGGAAACTTCCGTGCATTTTTATTTGTGAAAATAACCAATATGGAATGGGAACTTCGCAAAAACGGGCGATGTCGTTGGCAAATATCGCCAAAAAAGCTGAAGGTTACGGAATGGCTGGCGAATTCGTTGACGGAATGGACGTAATGGCTGTCCGCGAAGCGACTTTACGCGCCATCGAACGCGCCAGAAAAGACGGTTCGCCGACGCTCCTCGAAATCCGTGCTTACCGCTATATGGGACATTCGATGAGCGACCCGGGAAAATATCGCACAACCGAAGAAATTAAAAAATACCAAGAACGCGACCCGATTATTTTGTTCCAAGATTCTTTGAAAGAAGCAAAAGTTTTCGACGACAAAGATTTTGAAGAACTGACAAATCAAGCAAAAGAAGCAGTTGACAAAGCCGTAAAATTCGCCGAAGAAAGTCCGTTTCCCAATGAAAGTTCATTGATGACGGATGTGTTTGCAGATTAATTTTACAAACGCAAAGATGCGAAGGCGCAAAGGCGCAAAGAATATAAAAATAAAAACTTTGCGTCTTTGCATCTTTGCGACTTTGCGTTAAATAAAAATATGGCAGAAATGACAATCCGCGACGCGCTGAATCAAGCGTTGCGCGAAGAAATTTTACGAGACGAGAACGTCTTTATAATGGGCGAAGAAGTCGCCGAATACGACGGCGCGTATAAAGTTACGCGCGGGCTTTGGAAAGAGTTTGGCGATAAGCGCGTGATTGACACGCCGATTACCGAGTTAGGTTTTGCGGCGGTCGGAGTCGGCGCGGCGATGGCTGGTTTGCGCCCTGTGATTGAATTTATGACTTGGAATTTCAGCATTTTAGCGGCTGACCAAATTATTAATCACGCGGCGAAAATGTTTTATATGTCGGGCGGACAATTTAACGTGCCGATAGTTTTTCGCGGTCCGAACGGTTCGGCTTATCAAGTTTCATCGCAACATTCGCAAGCCTTAGAAGCATTTTACGCCAATTTTCCCGGCTTGAAAGTCGTGATGCCTTCGACGGCGGCAGACGCGAAAGGTTTGTTAAAATCTTCAATCCGCGACAATAATCCGGTGATTTTTCTTGAACAAGAAACGATGTATGGAATGAAATCCGAAGTTCCCGACGATGAAGATTTTCTCGTTCCGCTTGGTGTTGCCGATGTTAAGCGAGAAGGCAAAGATTGCACGATCGTGGCGCGTTCGTTCACCGTTCCGCAAGCGTTGCAAGCGGCGGAAATTATGCAGAGGGATTTTGATGTTTCGGTCGAAGTCGTTGACCCGCGAACGATAAAACCGCTCGACATTGAAACGATTATCGCTTCGGTTAAAAAGACGAATCGCCTCGTAGTTGCCGAAGAATCAC
>CALMEH010000434.1 GCA_937863115.1 uncultured Acidobacteriota bacterium | reverse complement strand
GGCAAAACCGAATCGGACATTACGGCGAAACAGCCTTTGATGGTTCGCCCGTCTGCGCCGCGATTTATGAATTTCGGCGATAAGATTGAATTGCCTGTTGTTATTCAAAATCAAACCGACAAAGATTTGCCGGTTGATGTTGCGCTCCGAGCGACAAACGCGATTTTGACAGGCGAAAGCGGCAAGCGCGTCATCGTCAAAGCCAACGAACGCATCGAAGTCCGCTTTCCGGTTTCGGCTGAAAAAGCGGGAACGGCGCGTTTTCAATTTGCGGTAACTTCGGGAAGTTTTGCGGATTCGGCGGAAATTTCGCTACCTGTTTGGACACCGGCAACGACCGAAGCGTTTGCGACTTACGGCACGACCGACCAAAATGGCGCGATTTTCCAACCCGTGCAAACGCCCGGCGACGTTTATCCGCAATTCGGCGGTTTGGAAGTTACGACTTCTTCGACGCAATTGCAGGAATTGACCGATGCGTTTTTGTATCTTCAGCGTTATCCGTATGAATGTTCGGAGCAAATTTCTTCGCGGATGATTTCGATTGCCGCGCTTCGGGATGTCCTTTCGGCATTCAAAGCCAAAGATATGCCGACCGCCGAGCAATTGCAGAAGAATTTTGAAAAAGACATCAAAATTTTGCAATCGCGCCAACGCGACGACGGCAGTTTCGGACTTTGGAAAAAAGACAGAGAAAGATACGAATATCCGTTTTTGACCGTTCACGTCGCCCACGCGCTTGCGTTGGCAAAACAGAAAGGCTACAAAGTGCCGGACGAAATGCTCAATAAAACAAAGCCTTACTTAAAAAATGTCGAATCGAAATTTGACGAATGGCACAGAAAATCGCCGCAAGTTCGTTGGACAATTTCGGCTTACGCGCTTTATATCCGCGACCTTATGGGCGATAAAGATGTCGTAAAAGCAAAGGCTTTGTTGAAGGAAGCGACGCTCGAAAAACTTCCGTTTGAAGCAATCGGCTGGATTTTATCGGTTCTTGCAAACGATAAAAGTTCAGCTTCTTTAAATAAAAATGATTATTTGATTGGTCAAGGCGATGTGATTACGATTAAAGTTCTTGGTGAATCTGATTTAAGCGTTGAAGCCGCAATAGTAAAGGAAGACGGTAAAATCGAAGTTCCATTTTCGGATGAAGGAATGGTGGCTGCTAACCGCACCGTAAAGCAGGTTCGTGATGACCTTACAAAATTTTATGGGAAAATGGTTAAGAATCCGCGAGTTTTGGTAGATGTCAAAGAACGCAAAAACCTTCCGTTAGTGAAGACTTCGGACGAGGTTAAAACTTCCAGCCCGGAAGTCGAACAAATCATTCGCTTTTTGATGAATCGGACAACCGAAACTGCCGCAACCGCCAATTTCGTAACCGATTACGGCGACGGCGCGTGGCTGATTATGTATTCAAACCGTCGCGCCGACGGCGTTTTGCTCGAAGCGTTAATCAAAGCCGATAAAAATAACGACATCATTCCGAAATTGGTTCGCGGCTTGCTTGATCATCGCACCAAAGGCGCGTGGTCGAACACACAGGAAAACGTCTTTATTTTGTTGGCTTTAGACAAATATTTCAACGCCTTTGAAAAAGTTACGCCTGATTTTGTTACCAAAGTCTGGCTCGGAAATACTTACGCCGGAGAACAACTTTTCAAAGGTCGTTCGATTGACTCGAATCAGTTGAATATTCCTATGTCTTACCTCGTCGAACAAGGCGGAACATCGAATCTGATTTTGGAAAAACAAGGCGCAGGGCGTTTATATTATCGAATCGGAATGAAATACGCACCGAAAAATCTGAAACTCGCTCCGGCGGATTACGGATTTACGGTTTTGCGGAAATACGAAGCGGTTGACAACGCCGACGACGTGAAACAAAACGCCGACGGAACTTGGACAATTAAATCAGGCGCAAGAGTTCGCGTGCGTCTGACGATGGTTGCACAGGCAAGACGTTATCACGTTGCTTTGGTTGATAATTTGCCTGCGGGATTGGAAATTTTGAATCCGAGTTTGGCAGTTACGGAACAAATTCCGGGCGATACACAAACAACAAGCGTTGTCGAAACTTATTCGAGAAGCTACGGCGGCGGTTGGTGGTGGCGGCAAAATTGGTTTGAACACCAAAACTTCCGCGACGAACGCGCCGAAGCATTTTCTTCGTTATTGTGGGAAGGCGTTTATAATTACAGCTACGTTGCACGAGCAACAACGCCCGGACAATTCGTTGTTCCGCCCGCAAAAGCCGAAGAAATGTATCATCCCGAAACCTTCGGACGCACGGGAACGGATTTTGTGAATGTAGAATAAATTAATTGAAAAGCGGAAACGGCTTGAAATGTTGTTTCCGCTTTTTTACCAATAATTCGGCAAAAGTCCGTCTTTGAATCCGAGTGGCATCGTTCGCGGCGGTAAATCCGTGCCTTTGGTAACGATCCATTTGACTTTTGAAATGCTCGTATGTTTTTCGATTCGTTCCAGCCAAGGTTTGGCGTTGACCACATCGAGAGCCGTTCCTCTGCCCAAAACATTTTCTTCCATTCCCTCAGGAGTGTCGTAACAATGGTCGGCATTTATATCATCGTAGATACACGATTCATCACCCAAAAGCGCTCTGATATGCAGTTGATTCAAACAATGTCCGAGTTCGTGGTAGAAAGTTTTATCCGTATCGTTGCTGTCGTATGTTCTAAAACTCGAACGAAAGTCGTCAGAAGTATCTTTAGCGAGCCGCACGACCTTTAACGGCAGATGTGTGAACGATTCGCGTCTGAAATTATTAACAGTTCGCAGGCGGAACAAACAAAGCACGTTCGGACGGCAAAGTTTTCCCGCGCCGAGCGATTCATAATCAAGATGTGCGTAATCTTTCGGCGTAAGCAGTAAAAATTTATGATTCCAGAAAGATTCGCCGCTTCTGAACCGACGGTTAAAACTCATCTGCGACTGCATATCCCAATCTTGAACCGGAACATATTTTCCATCCAAATCTTTAGCAACGTAGCGGTCGCCATCTTTGAAAATCAATCCCGCAACCCGATTTTTGCTGTCGGCAAAATCAATCGAATAAACTATTTCGATGGTTAGCCAAGCATTTTGCTGTGGATCTCTGCCGTTTGGAACTTGAAGATACGAATCAAACAAATCACCGAAAACATATTCGTTATAATTCAAGCCGTTTCGCGTTAGTGTTGCGTCCATATTTTTATCTCAGCCAACTATCGCCCCAAGGCGTAGCGGTAATGGTCGGACCTTCAAATTTCCAGTTATCATAACGATGTGCAACCATCTGACAGTTTATTCCGGCTCTGACGTGGCGTTGGACGGCTTTGGCAAGACTCTTCAAAAAATTTCGCCCGCGGTCGCCGTTTTGCGATGAACCGGGAACGCAGACCGGATTGTTGATGGTGCTTGCCGCGCCAACGACGGACGTATCACTGCCGACTCCGCAACCGTGAATTTCAACGCCGACTCTTGAATAATCGGGTTTCATAAAAATTGCAAGTTCGCTGAATTCGGCGGCGTTTGATTCGTTTAATCCTTCGCCGAATTGCAAATATCCGGTGTCGCCGTGTCCGCACAGACGAATCATATCAACCGAGTAATAGCCCCATCTTGCATCCATTATAAATCGCTTGGTAGTTTGGACAATTTGTTTAATTGATTGGTTCGCATAAACGAAATGATAAAGCGAAGGAAACTCGAAGTCTTCCATTTTGTCATCGCCCGTGCGTGTGTTCAATTCAACGCTTCGTCGAAAAGCGTGTGGAAATCTAGTGTCAATTATGTAATAAATCATTTTGTCTCCTGATTTGTCAGACGGTTTGCTTTAATCAATTTGCGAAAGTCAGAATCGTTTGCCACAAGTAAAAATTTGCAACGCGATTTTGATTGCCGATTTCAGATAGCAAATCAACACAGCAAAGTTTTAATTCGCCAAAGCAATCGGTTTTTTATGCTTGATTCAACCTCGATGTTTGATTTTTTCGTCCCAAAACAACGGATCACTGCCTCTCTTTCCAGCCGCAGTCCATAAAATTTGCTGTCCGTCTGCCCATTGGTTGACCGGATTGTTGAGAGCGTTAGACATTGCTTGGCTTTCGTCGGCAGTCGGGGCGATGTCGGGCGTAATATTCATCGTGGCGGCGGACATGATGATATTCGTAAAATTCGTGTGCATCGAGTTGTTTTGCTGAAGTTTGTTGTGCATTGCTTCGTGAAAAATTAGCGCGGCAATTCCTAACGGATTAGCATTTTTGATATAAACTTCCGATGCGGCG
>CALMEH010000433.1 GCA_937863115.1 uncultured Acidobacteriota bacterium | reverse complement strand
AAGCCGATTGCTTTTGTAAAGCGCAATGTTGATGCCGTCTGGCACGAATTGAATAAACCCGTTTCCGAGATTGCCGCAAAATATCGCCACAAAATAGGCAAGAAAAAATCTTCCTCTTAAATGCAAGGCTCAGTTGATTCATTATCGTTAGTTCATACCTATCCGGGACTTCGCCCCGAAGACTTGGCTTCTCTCGATTTCAAGAAGAAAAGAGATAGTTTTGGTTCTTGGAAATGGTTTGATAACGGAATGGTTGAAATTCACGAACCGCAATTAACTTTCTATCGGACTTGGGGCGGAATATACCGTTTGCGTGTGGATTTGAATATTCCGAAATTGTTTTACGGTTGGAATGCTTTATTGCCAAACAAAAAGGATTTGCGGGACATTTTTGGTTTAATTTCCAACAACGTCAGTCAACGCACGATGGTTGATTTTAATGCGCTCACGGCTGAAACTCATCGGATTCATTACGCTTTTAATCAGCAGACGAAAAACGAAGCCGCAAACGGCGTGATTGCTCATTACAAAGACTATAAAGTTCCGCGAATGAAAACGAATGTTATTGACGGCGGAACGATTTATTTGCAGAACAAATCCAGAGGCATTCGGATTTATAACAAAGAAGTGCAAACAGTCAAAGTAAATCCGACACCTGAGTTAATCGAACAGGCAAAGGGCATCTGCCGCTTCGAGTATTTCGTTGAAGGGATCACTAACATCAAGCGTTTTTCAAAGCGTTTGGGGTTTAAGAATTGGTCGGGGCGGGAAATGATGTCAGAGCGCAATATCAATACCGCAGTATCAGAAATGAAACTGCTTTTAGGCTTTGACAACTTAGAACTGCCGGAACAAAGCAATTTACTTAAGATATTTGAGAAAACAGGGGATTTGAAAATAGCTGGCGATATATTTTCCTTTCTTGAAGCCCAAAGATATTTGGGCAACGAGTTTTATCGAAACAGCAAATATAAATTTACGAAATCAACCTATTACCGTAGGCTTCGTCAATGCCAAAAGTTAGGTTTTGCACCTTAAGGATAATAATAAATGCAAAAGTTTCAAATTTGATACTAGCGGCAGAAAACATTAAGACTACGAAACAGGACAAACACTATGACAACGAAAGCAAAAACAAACGAATGTATAACGCTCGGCACGGTTAGCGAAGCGGTCGCTGACACAACGGACATTGCCGGAGCGCGTGAGCGGTTAAAATATCTGATCGGGCGCAAGGTCATTCTGCCCGGCGCGTGTGTATTGAAGCGCATCAAGCGGCACGAACACTTGAAGCTGTGGCTTGAGTCCGGCGAAGCGTCTATGAAGGTGTTTGCGGAATTTACGAGGGCGAAGGATGCCGAACGGGTGGTAGAGCGTAAGGTTCGCAAGCGGTCGAAGGTTTCGGTTATCGGCGAACTCGTCAGCTTAGGTTATCAAGCGGTTTGTCTGAACAACTGCCGTTTGGTAGATGGCAATTGATTACCTTGAAGAAAAAAAGATACTAGCCACAAGCAGAGAAGGAGCGCAGGAAGCAATGAAAGCAAAAACTGAAAAAATGTTACCTAAGACGATGGACGGAACGGTTCACGCGCAGTTTGTCCGGTGCGGCAAAAAGAACTGTAAATGTGTGAAGGGCGAACTGCACGGGGCTTATTTTTATCATTTTGTCCGTGTCAGCGGGAAATTAATAAAACGATATTTGAAGCCTTCGGAAGTCGAAGAAATGCGAACGGCTTGCGCGACGCGGCAGGCATCGGGGAAAAGCCGCATTGAAAACAGAAATGATGCTTGGAATGCGCTTCG
>CALMEH010000432.1 GCA_937863115.1 uncultured Acidobacteriota bacterium | reverse complement strand
TATCGCAATGTTACAAAATCCAATTAAAAAAGTAGCCCGAAATGATGATACAAATTGTTACCACACCAAAAAATATGGCGATAAGTTTTGCCGTCATCACTTTTTTGAGCAGCAGTGCTTCGGGAATCGAAAGTCCGACGACCGCCATCATAAATGCCAGCGAAGTTCCGATCGGAATTCCTTTACTGACGAAAACCTGAATTACGGGAACGATCCCCGTCGCATTCGCATACATCGGAACGCCTAAAATGACGGCTAATGGAACGGCATACCAAGTTTGTTTGCCGATATAATTTTCAAAAAATCCTTCGGGGATATATCCGTGCATCGCCGCACCGATGGCAATTCCGACCAAAACGTATGGAAAAACGCTTTTGACGATGCCGAATGCTTCTTTGGCAATATCGGGAATCCGCTGAAAAAATGTTTTATTTTCAATTTCAAACGCTTCGCGTTCGGCTTCGGCGTTTTCCCAGATCTTTTTTACCCAATCGGTTAAAAGATATTCGAGCTTTAAAGCATTTAAAATAATTCCGCTCAGAACGCCGAGCGTAATTCCCGTTGCGACATAAATTGCCGTCGTTTTCAATCCGAAAGAACCGAGCAAAACTGCGACCGCAACTTCATTGACAAGCGGCGATGTCACCAAAAAAGCAAAAGTTACGCCGAGCGGAATGCCGCCTTTGACAAAACCGATAAACAGCGGAACCGACGAACACGAACAAAACGGGGTGACCGCGCCAAAGACCGAAGCAAACAGATATTCGAGTCCGAAAAGTTTGTTGCGAGACAGAAAAGAACGGATTCTTTCAACCGGAAAATAGGCGTTGACGATGCCCATTAACAAGGTAATGACAAAGAGCAGAATTAAAATCTTGAGCGTGTCGTAAACGAAAAAATTGAGCGCATCGCCAAGGTGTGAACCTTTTTCGATTCCGGCTAATCCGTAGATCAACCAATCCGCAAAATTTTGCAGCCAGTCGAACATTTGTTAAACCACCATTGCCTTAATTTCTTCTTTAGTCGGAACTTTACCGCGCATAACGACTTGTTCGTCAATCACTAAAGCGGGGGTTGACATCACATCGTAAGCCATAATTTGCTCGATGTCTTCGATCTTTTCGATGTTTGCCTGAACGCCGATCTCGTCGAGTGTTTCCCGGATAATTGCTTCCGTTTGTTTACATTTGGCACAGCCCGTGCCGAGTATTTTTATGGTTTTCATTTTTTTTCCTTATTCTCGACTTTTCTTATTTTGTCATTTCTTTTTTTAGAGAATCTGCTTATTTGCCGGTTTCCTTGACGGCAAAGACGCGCACGCTTGCGGCGTAATCGTTGACATTATAACGGCGCAGCAGTTCGGCTAAATCTGTGTGCAAGTCTGTTTCCGCGCCGATACTGATTGGCGCAGGAGCGCAGCAGCCGGAATCAAGCATCGGCAAAGATTTTGATTCGCTTCCGATCTGCGTCATTGACGGCGAGCAGCAGCCCGCTTGATTTTCGACTTTCGCGTAAGCATTTAAATCGGATTTCGTATCAATTACTTCAACACCTGAAAATCCTGCTTCAGATAATCCGTTTTTGTAATCTTCGACGGCAATTGCACCGGCGATGCACCCGACATACGCCATTAAATCGCTACCCAGTTCAGCGGGTAATTCCTGTTTTAAGGCGATGTCGCTGACTGCCAATCTTCCACCGGGTTTCAAGACGCGGGCGATTTCCCGAAAGACCGCCGGTTTGTCGGTTGCCAGATTGATGACGCAGTTGCTGATCACGCAATCAACCGAGTTATCGGCAAGCGGGAGTTTGTCAATCGTTGCCAGATGAAACTCGACATTATCGTAACCTTTGCCATCGTTCCCACGCGCCGCGTTTCGCCTTGCAAGCTCGATCATTTCGGGTGTCATATCAATTCCGATGGCTTTTCCTGCGGAACCGACCTTTTGCGCGGCTAAAAATACATCGAGTCCGCCGCCCGAACCCAGATCCACAACCACTTCGCCTTCTTTCAAATGAGCCATCGCTGTCGGGTTTCCGCACGATAAGCCCATATTCGCTTCTGCCGGTATTGAATTCAATTCATCTTCGGTATAACCGAAGGCTTCCGCGACTGCCCGCACTCCGCCCATTTCGGACGAAAGATTGCTGACCGCCACCGAACCGTATTTTGACCGCACCGCTTGTTCTATTTTTTCTGACATTATTTCACTCCCTCAATATAAATAAAAAATGCTAATATACGTTTATCCGTATCTGACAAGTTCGAGATTACGGCTATTTGTCATATATGTCAAGACGTATGCTATACTATTTTTGTGATGAGTGAAGAAAAAGCATTTAACAAAGAATTATTTTTTGCCGCGCTTGCCGACCGCACCCGGCTTCGTCTGCTTAATTTAATGCAGGATGGTGAATTGTGCGTTTGTTATTTCCCCGAAATTATCGGCACGAATCAGCCGAAGATCTCGCGGCATTTGGCGTATCTCAGACGTGCGGGACTGGTCAGCGTGCGCCGCGAATGGAAATGGGCGCATTACCGGATTACCGAGCCGAAAAGCGGACAGGCGGCAAAGGTTTTTCGGGAAATCTTGGAATGGATTAAAGACGATCAAGAAATGCAGCTAGACCGTATGAAATTGTTGAATTTGTGCTGTGCGCCCGTGCAGAAACAGCCAATCTCGATTCAAGGCGCACCGCGTCCATTGAAACTCGAAAATCAAACCACTTAAAACCGCTTTATTATTTCTCCAAAAATCCGCCTCACAAATTCTTCCTTTAGTTTCTGCTTCCTTAATTCCTGTTTAGGCAACTATTTGCCGCAGAATTCTGCCACCCGAAAATATTTTTGAAAAAAAATTGCGTCCTTTTTCCTGATCTTCCGTCTTTAGAAGCGAAACCCGTGAGGGATTTAAAAATCGTAAAAAAAAACAGGAGAAATTAAGATGGAAAAGGAAAATTATAAATTCAGAAAATATATCGCAGTATTAATGGTCGTTTTGTCGGTGATCCTGGTTTCCAAGGTTTGGGCAACGGAGCCGAACCGTTTTCTAATAAACGAATCGGAGAATATTCGTCAGCCGGAAACGGTGCATTACGCGAAATTAGCACAAATTGACGGGAATCCGCAGACGGGCAATGAAACGCTCGACGCGCTTGCATTTCCGCTTTCGGAATGGGGCGGACTGATGAGTTGGAAACTTTTGCGGACGTATTACGCCGAAAAGCCGCTTGACGCTTTCCAAAAATATGAAATGCCGGCGAACAGTTCCAAGCGGACACGGGCGGAACTAGATTACCTTTTGGAATTGCAGCGCACCCGCACCTCGGATGAATTGGTGTGGTGTCTGAAACTTGCCGATATTTACTACGACCCGACCAACATCAATCCGACCAATCCAAAATACAATCAAAACCGCGACAATTTGTTTTATCTCGGACGGAATTTGGGCAGTTGGTATCGGCGCGAAAATCTGCCGCAAACCACGGAACTTCTGAGCCGCGTGATTCACGACTCGATGGTTTATATGGTCGAGTTTAAGTTGAAATATGCGCGTCCGCGTCCATACATTGTCGAACCGCAATTAAAAGTCGAAAAACCTTTGCCGCACGGGGCGTTTCCGAGCGGACATTCTTTCGGAAGCTATGTCAACGCGGAATTGCTTTCGCGTCTTGCGCCTGACCGCCGCGATGATTTGATGAACTCGGCACAGGAATTTGCGTGGTCCCGCGAACTGCTCGGCGTGCATTATCCGTCAGATTCCGAAGCGGGCAGAATCTGGGCGCAAGATTTCGTGAAATTCCTTTTTGAAAATAAACAATTCGTCAAGGATTTTGAAATCGTTAAAAAAGAATGGTCGCAAAAGCGTCCGAAATAATATTAAGAAATATCGTTTCAGGTCGGGAGATTTTTTAAACGGCTTGGTTGCGGGAGGAAATGTATGCGGCAGATAACAACAAATTTAATGAACAAGGAAATAATCTTTAAGTCGGCAGCGGAGATTTTCAAGCACTTTCTCAGTTTGTTTGGCGCGTCGCCTGCTTGTGAAAAACAAAAGATAAATTGGGGCGTGAATATTTTGCGCTGGGGGTTAGGTTTTATTTATTTATGGTTTGGTGTGCTGAAGTTCTTCCCTCAACTGAGTTCTGCCGAACAGTTGGCGGGAACAACCATCGAATTGATGACTTTCGGTTTGTTAAAGCCAGCGGTTTCACTGCCGCTGCTGGCTCTGTGGGAAACGGCAATCGGCTTGGCACTGCTGACGGGAAAATATCAACGAATAGCGGTTTTTTCGCTTTATTTTCACGTGCCGGAACGCTGCTTCCGCTCGTGCTGCTGCCGGACCAAACGTGGAGTTTACCGCCGTTTGCCGCATCGCTTGAAGGACAATATATTTTCAAGAACTTGGTAACGGTCGGCGCGGCTCTGGTCATCAACGCCAGCGACGGATGCCGCAAATAAAATTTGAAAGATTTACTACCGAAAAGTTAAGGTTTTGATTGGCACATATCAGACGGTTAATTCTGTCTGTTAATAATATAAATAACGCAATTTGGCGGCAACAAATTTTGACTACCTGAAGGAGGAAATTATGAATATTACAGAAATCGCGCCGGACGTTTACAGACTTTCACTATTCGTGACCGAAGCAAATTTGCAGTTTAACCAGTTTTTGGTCAAGGACGATGAACCGATTTTGTTTCATACCGGGATGCGCGGGATTTTTCCCGAAGTAAGAGAAGCGATTGCAAAAATCATCAATCCGGCACATTTGAGGCATATCGGATTCAGTCATTTTGAAGCGGACGAATGCGGCGCACTCAACGAATGGTTGACGATTGCTCCAAACGCAGAAGCTGTTTGCAGTTTTGTCGGCGCGATGGTGAGCGTCAACGATTTTGCCTTGCGTCCGGCAAGAGGTTTGAACGACGGCGATACTTTTGCGACCGGAAAATACAAATTCCGATTCGTGCAAACGCCGCATCTGCCGCACTGTTGGGAAGCCGGATTGCTTTTTGAAGAAACAACAGAGACGCTCTTTAGCTCGGATTTATTTCATCAAAACGGCGATGTCGAACCGAGAACGGAAAGCGACATCATCGGACGGGTGCGGGAAACCCTGGTTTCCTATCAAGCCGGTCCGCTCGCCAATTACATACAGTATTCGCCGCTCACGACGCGCAATTTTCAAAAGCTCATCGCGCTCGCTCCCAAAACGATTGCCGCAATGCACGGCTCGACGTTTGTGGGCAATGGCG
>CALMEH010000431.1 GCA_937863115.1 uncultured Acidobacteriota bacterium | reverse complement strand
AACTAGTAATCGAAGGACTACTTTTAACAATGTATGATGAAAGAACGAATCTTTCGGCAGCAGTTGCCCAAGACTTACGCGATTTTTATGGTTCGCAGGTTTTGAAAACGGTAATTCCGAGAAATGTGCGACTGGCAGAAGCACCGAGTTACGGAAAACCGATAATTTTATACGACATTCGTTCACGCGGGGCAGAAAGTTATATTCAACTTGCAAAGGAGATTTTGAGTCATGAATAGAAAAGCATTAGGAAGAGGTTTGAGTGCATTACTCGGTGAGGAAAGCACGAGTGGTTTAGGAGAAGACTTTTTAGAATTGGAATTGGATTTGATCGAACCGAATGCCGAGCAACCACGCACGAGATTTACCGAACAAAATTTAGAAGATTTGGCGCAATCAATTCGAGTAAATGGAATTATTCAACCGATTGTAGTTCGCAGAAAAGGTGGACGTTATGAAATAGTTGCCGGGGAAAGACGCTGGCGGGCGGCGCAAAGAGCCGGCTTGAAAAAAGTTCCGGCAGTAATAAAAGAAGTTTCGGATGAGAAATTGCTCGAACTCGCACTTGTAGAAAACATTCAAAGGCAAGAATTAAATGCTGTTGAGGAAGCCAAGGCATACCGCAAACTGATTGATACTGTTGGACTTACACAAGAAATGATTGCAGAAAGAGTAGGCAAAGGTCGGACCGTAATCACAACATACCTGAGGTTATTAAAATTATCTGATGACATTCAAAATATGGTTGAGGAAGAAAAAATTTCAGCCGGACACGGTCGGGCGTTGCTTTTAACAGACGATCTGGAAATTCAAAAACGTGTTGCCAAATCAATTGTTGAAATGTCGCTATCTGTGAGAGAAACCGAAAAAGCAGTAAAGAGATTGAGCAGAGGTGATACGCAAACTGTTGAAAAACAAACAGTTAAACCAATTTTGGATGCAAACGGAAAAGCGGCAGAAACAAAATTAAAACGATATTTCGGCACAAATGTCAGAATTTTACCGAACGGAAAGGGAACAGGGGGGAAAATTGAAATGGAATATTATGGGGAAGCAGATTTGAACCGAATATATGATTTGATGATAAAAGGATAGAAAGTTTTTCCGGGTTACGTTAGCTAAAATAATTTTGTAAAATGGAAACAGGAAGCGAAGACGACAGCAAGTCATAAACGCTTCCTTTTCTAACTTAAATATGGAAAAAAAACGCTTAACAGAAATGGTTTCGTGTGCAGGTTGAGTGGCAAAACTTGCACCGAGCGAACTTGCTCAAGTTTTGAGCAAATTACCTAAACAGGATTTTACGACGGATGTTTTAGTAGGTTTTGAAACGTCCGACGATGCAGGTGTGTTTAAATTGACTGATGAAATCGCACTCGTGCAAACGGTTGATTTTTTTACGCCCGTAGCAGATGAACCGGAAATTTATGGACGTGTGGCGGCAATAAATTCGCTCAACGATGTTTATGCAATGGGCGGAACACCGCTTACCGCGCTTTCGATTGTTTGTTATCCGCAAAAAGGCGATTGGGAAGTTTTAGGCGAAATTTTGCGTGGCGGGCAAGTTGCATTAAATGCAGAAAATGTCGTAGTTATCGGCGGTCATTCCGTTGATGATCAAGAGATTAAGTTCGGTTATTGCGTAACAGGAATAGTTGATCCTACACGAGTTATCAGGAATTCGACCGCAAAAGAGGGCGATGTTTTAATTTTGACAAAACCAATTGGAACGGGCGTAATCAGCACGGGAATAAAGTTCGGAAGAGCAAGCGAAACGGCAATGAAAGCGGCGCAAAAAAATATGACGATTTCTGCCCGCGAAGCATCTAAAGCAATGCAAAAGATTGGCGTGAACGCTTGCACGGACATTACCGGATTCGGTTTATTAGGACACGCTTTTGAGATGGCAAATGGAAGCAATGTTCAACTAATAATCGAAGCGGATAAAATTGAACTTTTGCCGGACGTTTTGGATTTAATTGAACAGAAAATGTTGACGCGGGGCGATAAAAACAATCGTGTGTATGTTGGCGAAACGGTAAATTTGAGCGACAATATTACAAGGGAAATGCAGAGCGCATTGTTTGATCCGCAAACAGCGGGCGGGTTGCTTATAAGTATCGAAGCAGAAAAGGCAGAGGCGTATTTGAAGGAAATTAAAGACGCGAAAATAATTGGCAGAGTCGAGTGTGCAAAAGATTGTTTGATTACGGTTGAATGAGTTAAGCCTTTTATTTGCAATAAATTAAAAAGATGTTTTTATTAATCTTAGAATCAATCGGGACGGCTGAATTATTGCTGATTGGGCTGGTTGCGCTCATCTTTTTCGGTCCGCGAAAATTGCCGGAGTTTGCCAGAACTTTGGGAAAATGGCGCAACGAATTCCGTAAAACAACCGATGAATTCAAAAATACTTGGCAGAAAGAAGTTGAAACAGAAATGAATCAATTTAAAGCCGATGTCGAGAAAATCGGGAATGATGCAGATGTCAAAACTTTTTTTGAAGACCCGGCGAAGAATTCAAGCGGAAAAAACGAAAATGTTGAGTCAAAGGATTTTGCGCCGGAAATTAAGGAAGTAAGTCAAGAAGATTTTAAGGATATAATCTCGGCAAAAACCGCACAAATTGAGGAAACAGAAAGTGCGGTTTCCGAAAAGCGAAATTGGCTTTAAAAACTCATATCAAAATGGATTCGGAAGCAACAAAAACAGAAGAACTCGGCGGGCAGATGGCTTTTTTGGAGCATTTGGACGAACTTCGTAAACGGTTGGTATATTCTTTTGTGTTTATTGTTGTCGCATTTATCGGTTGTTGGTTTGTTTCGCAGCCGATTTACAATTTTCTATCCGTGCCAATCCGTCAAGCGTTAACCGAAGCCAATCGACGTGAAATAAAGGTCGAAGGTTTAACGGGAAACGAAAAAATCTTTCCGTTAAATGATTTGAAAATCGGCGAAACGGGACGTTATGTTTTCAACCGTGCGACAAATATCGGCGGCGGCGTGGTAAGTGCGGGAACTTCCGTAAGCGCACGTGTCGAACAAGATACGAACGGAAAGCCCGGATTGTTCACAGACGAACAAATTATAACGGGAAACATAATTATTCCGAAAGGGATAAAACTTCCGACAGATTTTGAGGGAAAGGCAAAAGCGGAAGCAAGCGAAGATGAAAGAATGGTTGTTACGACTGCGCCGGAAGGCTTTACGCTTTATGTAACAGTTTCGCTATATACCGCGATTGCATTATCTATACCGTTTTTATTATTGCAAATTTGGGGGTTTATTTCGCCTGCGCTTTACCGCCACGAACGCAAATATGTTACGCCGTTTATCGGGCTATCGACAATTTCATTTGTTGTCGGAGCGGCTTTTGCTTATTACATTTTATTTCCGCCGGCAGTAAAATTCTTGCTCGGTATCAGCGAAGATTTTTCATTGATGTTACGGGCGACAGATTATTTAGATTTTATAATTTTGATAATGTTGGCAATGGGAATTATTTTTCAAATGCCCGCAATTACTTACGTTTTGGCGCGAATTGGTGTGGTTTCAGCCGGATTTTTATTGAAAAGCTG
>CALMEH010000430.1 GCA_937863115.1 uncultured Acidobacteriota bacterium | reverse complement strand
GAAGCGAGATAGGGGCGCTTTTCGGATTCTTCTTTCGACAAACCGAAATTGGTCGTGTCAACGCGCATTGCTTCGAGTTCCACGCCTTTCGGTTTTTCCTTGAACTCAATAATTTTGCCTTTTTCATCGGTTTTCAGAAGTCCAAATTCTTCCGCTTCCGAAGGTTTGCAGGGAATTACGGAGATTGTAACATCGGCGTTTGTTTCAAAATGGCGTTTCAAAAAATCGCGGTAATCCATTCGATAAAGATGATCGCCGGAAAGAATAATCAAAGTTTTGACGTTCAATCGCGCAAATGCGGAATAACTTGGCGGACAGCATCAGCCGTGCCTTGAAACCAATCGGGCGAATCTTTGCGTTGTTCGGCGGCGAGAATTTCGACAAAACCACTCGAAAAGGATGAAAACCGATAAGTGCGCGAAACGTGCCGATTGAGCGAAGCGGAATTAAATTGCGTCAGCACGAAAATCTTCATAATATTCGAATTGATGCAATTGGAAATCGGCACATCAATCAGACGATATTTTCCGCCAAGCGGAACAGCCGGTTTGGAACGCTCACGGGTTAAAGGAAAAAGCCGCGAGCCTGCGCCGCCGCCCAAAATAACTGCTGTTACATTTTCGTATTGACTCATATTAACAGTTGATAATTGATAGTTGATAATCGATAATTCTTGAGTTTCATTATCAACTATCAACTATCAATTATCAACTAAAATTGACTTTTGCCAAAATGCGTGATAACTTTCGTATCACTCTTTATTCAAATTTTTGGATTGAATTTGGATAAAAAGAGTTCTTTTTCAGACTAAAAAACTTTAGAAATCAAGGAAGTGGGTGAAATTCCCGCACGGTCGCGCCACTGTGAGCGTTTATCATTTATCATTTATCATTTATCGGTTGATTTCGATAAATGATAAATGATAAATGATAAACGACAAGTCAGGAACTTTTCCAAAGTTTTTATCCGAAACTCGTCTCGCGTCAAGACGTTTGGTTAAGTTAGGTCATTTCATTGTTCTCCTTTTTTTAGTGAAAAAATCCTGTTTGACTCGTTGAGCGAAAATCGAGTCGGACAGGATTTTTTTATGTCGAATTTTCAAAAAACGAAATTGCAAAAACACGCTCGCAGTAAGTGTGCCGGCATTTCTGCAAACTTACTGCGAGCGTGTTTCTACATTTTTGTCAGCACTTTACTTTTTACGGCTTGCAAATCTACAAATTTGCAAAAAAATGAAGAAGTAAAAATGCGCGACATTGCCGATGATTTGGGGCGCAAAATAAAAATCCCCGAAAAAATCGAACGCGCCGTTTCGCTTGCGCCGAATCTGACGGAAAACATCTTTGCCGTTGGTGCGGGCGATAAATTGGTCGGCGTTACGACGTTTTGCAATTATCCCGAAGACGCGAAAAAAATTGTCAAAGTCGGCGACACGATGAACCCGAATATGGAAACGATTATCGCGCTCAAACCACAAGTCGTGTTTGTTTCGACGGCATCGCAAATCGAAAATTTTACAAAAACTTTAGAGGAGCAAAACATTACGGTTTTCGTAACGAATCCGACAAATTTAAACGGCGTTTTGGCAAATTTACGACAGCTTGGCGACATTTTCGGAACAACCGAACGCACGGCGATTTTGCTTAACGAAATGCAGGAAAGAATTTTAGCGGTTGATGAACAAGTCAAAGACAAAACGAAAGTCAAAACCTTTGTGCAAATTTCAAAAGAGCCGCTTTTTACTGTTGGAAAAGAATCATTTCTGTCGGAAATTATCGAACGCGGCGGCGGAATGTCGGTAACGAAAGACGTGGCGACAGCGTATCCGAAATTGAGCAAAGAAACGGCTTTGGCATTAAATCCTGACGCAATAATTTTGTCGGAAAGTCCCGATAATCTTGAGCCGAACGATGTTTTTAAAAACTCGAACGCCGTAAAAAATAAAAAGATTTTTAAGATAAACGCCGATTTGCTTTCGCGTCCCGCGCCGCGTTTGGTTGATGCTTTGGAGCAAATTGCGAATGCTTTGCATCCATAGTGAAAGTTCAAAGTTCAAAATTGAAAGTTCAAAGTTTTCGTTTCGGCGTTGGGCTGATTGGTTTATTGATAATTGCTCTGCTGGGAGCGATTTATTTCGGAAGCGAAAAATTATCGTTCCTAGATTTAACTAAAGCGCAACAAAGAATTTTGTTTGATATTCGTCTGCCGCGAGTTTTGCTCGGTGCGGCGGTTGGCGCAAGTTTGGCAGTTGCGGGCGCAAGTTTGCAATCGCTTTTACGAAATCCGTTGGCAGAACCTTATTTACTCGGCGTTTCAAACGGCGCGGCTTTGGGGACAATGTTGGCGTTTGTGTTTTTTGCAAATTCAGAATTTGCGCGTCCGATTTTTTCGATTGCGGGCGCAAGCCTTGCGACCGTTGCGGTTTATCAAATGGCGAAATCACGCGCCGGAATGAACACCGAAAGATTGGTTTTGTCGGGCGTGATTGTAACGACATTTCTTTCGTCCGTGTTGGTTTTATTGACTTCGCTTTTGGATTCGACAAAGCTCCGCAGTTTTACGTTTTGGCTACTCGGCGATTTATCGCAGGCAACAACAAATGGCTATATTTTGACCGGAATCGCCGTTATTTTAGGCACAATTCTCCTGAGTTCACAGGCAAAAGCCTTGAATTTAATGATGATTGGCGAGCGTGATGCGTTTGATTTCGGCGTTGAAGTCGGGCGTGTGCGGCTAATAGTTTTTGCGACGGCTTCGGCACTCGTCGGCATCTCGGTTGCGGCAAGCGGCTCGGTCGGCTATGTCGGATTGATTGTTCCGCACCTGATTCGGCTTTCGGTTGGGAGCGATAATCGGCTGGTTGTGCCGTTTTCGGCGGTTGCAGGTGCAATTTTTGTTGTGCTTGCCGACACGATTGCGCGTGTTGCAATCGCGCCGCGAGAATTGCCCGTCGGCGCAATCACCGCACTAATCGGTGCGCCAATGTTTATCTGGTTGCTAAGAAGAAATTAACGCAAAGGCGCAAAGTTGCCAAGACGCAAAGAGACTAAAAAAAAACTCTGCGACTTTGCGTTAAAAAAAAATGCTTGAAGTTCAAAACATTTCAATAAATTACGGCGAAAAATCTGTCATCGCGGATGTTTCTTTTGCGCTTGAAGCGGGGAAAATCATCGCTCTGCTCGGCGCGAATGGTGCGGGGAAAACGACGCTTTTGAAATCTTTGAATTTGGGCGTGCCGACGGCGAAAGGCACAATTTTATTGGACGAAACTGAAATCGAAAATTATTCGCGCCGCGAAATTGCCCAAAAAATCGCAGTTGTCGCACAGGAAACGGAAACGAAATTTCCCGTGTCGGTTTTGGAA
>CALMEH010000429.1 GCA_937863115.1 uncultured Acidobacteriota bacterium | reverse complement strand
TCGAATCTTCCGGCGCAGAAACGGCGGCGATTGGGAAACCGTGGCTGACCCGACAAATTCGCCCTACGCTGACGAAACCGCTTCGATGGACGGCAACCCCGAAAAACGCGAATACCGCGCCATCTGTCTAAAAAGCAACAAACCCGTCGGGCAATACTCCGACATCATTACCGTTTTTACAACACCGTGATTAGATAAAAAAAAGATTCGTGTGCTTCGTGTGTTCTGTGGATATTTTCTTTTTCTATCCACGAAAAACACGGATCTTTTCTTTTCTTTTCCGTGCTTTCCGTGTGTTCCGTGGAAAGAGAAATTTCTCTTTCCACGGAACACACGAAAGACACGAAATTAAAAACCGCTTACGGCAATTCCGCAATGAAATCGGCATCGCTGACGTTTTCATTGAGCGTGATAATACGACTCGGAACGCTGAACGTAAATCGTTTGGAATTGACCGTCAAGATATACGTCTCGCCGACTTCCAAATCTTCAACGCGGTAATAGCCGAATGTTCCCGTCCGAAGCACACGCGGTTGTCCCAAGTTTCCGCCCGAAACGGTTATCACGGCACCGCGAATGCCTCTGCCGTCTGCCGCCGCAACTCTGCCGCCGATAGAAGCGTTTGCCGCCACCGGAATAAGAAATTCGTCCGCCCCGATGTCGGGAACGCCGCCTGCCAAACCGACAATCGAACGGATTTGATTGTCAAAGTCGCGCAGTTCCGAAACTGCCGTGCCTTGGTCATAAACCGGACTTGCGGCACTCATCAAATGCAAATCGCTCGCCGGATTGACAAACATCGGGTCAACTTCTAAAGAATCACCCGGAATATCATCACTGACAGCCGTATTCCAAGCGGTCAAATCAACATAGCTCGTTCCTGCCGCGAGTCCTAATGAGCCGGAACGGAAACCGCCGTCATTTGCTCCCGTTGACCAGAAATCGTTAAAGTTCGAGTCTAAGTTCACAAATGTCGTTGTCGCCATACCGATAGCATAGCTGAATGCGTTCGGACTTGTTCCCAAAGGAACAGTTTGAGTTGTGTAGAAGATGTTATTCTTCAACTCAACCGTCGGATCTGTTCCGGTAATGGCGACACCGTAACTCGGCATTTGGGTGGTGGTTGCTCCGCGGTCGCCGGTCATAGCGATGCTGTTGTAATAAAGTCGGGTGATTGAACCGGTTACTCCGGCAACATAAATTCCGACAGGAAAGTCCGGCGAAGTTGAGTTGGCAATAACGCCGGTAATCATATTGTTGGAAATAATGTTTGCGCCGAGTGTTCCACCGGCAACGGTAATTCCCGCCGCCGAGAATCCGGCTGTGGCATTACTGTTGGCACCGTTGATTCTATTTCGCGTAACCAGCGCATTGCTGACACCGCCGTTGGTAGTATTGGTTGTGTCAACCCCTTGAGTTCCGACACCGATGCCGATGACATCAGCCGATTCACTAGAATCAAGACCACCGATGTTGTTTTCAACGATTTGAATGCCGTCTTGGTTAAAGACGAGAATTCCGATGCGGCGAATGCGGTCAGTTGTGGTTCCGGTCATATCGTTTTCCGAAATAACGTTTCCGGTGTTGACGGGTGCCGTCGGTCCGGCGTTGTAGACACCGATGATCGCGCGGCGGAATGAACAGTTGTTGACGACGTTTCCGTTATTCTGGAAACCTGCTACGGTTCCCGGAATGTTTCCGCCGATGGAAATACCGCCAAGCGTCGTTGTCGGGTCTTGACCGAGAATGTTGACGTTGCGAATGATGTTGTTATTCGCGCCGTTTGTTCCAGATTGAACCGCAATGACAAACGCGGAAGTTCCGACATTCGTGTTTTGAATGGTCAACTGACGAAGCGCGGGATTTCCGCCGACAATATTATCGGCGAAGGTCGCCGCCGTCGAACCGTCAATCCGCACACCGTCCGCGCCGTTGAGTCTGATTAACGCGCCGTTGATGCTGCCCGTAATCGTGCGCGGTGCGCCGCTCGGTTTGATAAGAACGGTAAAGCCGCCGACAATCTCGTTCAAGGCAACCGCGCCGGTTTCGCCCGTCAAATCGGAGGTGATGTTGATGGTCAAATTGCCTGATGCGCCAAGATTGTTAATCGCATCGAAACCACCGCCGGCATTGGTCAATGACGTATAATTTCCGCCCGCGCCGACCGTGTATGTTCCCGAAAGCGGAGCTTGAATATTTAATGTTCCGCTGATTTCATTATTTGCCGGAACGGTGTCGCCGACGAGTTCGGAAGTTGCCCGAATAAAGTATGTGGCAGGCGTGGCAATCGAAGTGCTGGTGAATGTTACGGTCGCCGTTGCTCCCGAATTTAATGTCGGAATTATCGCCGTTTGGTTATAAATTACCGTTCCGCAAGCTATATCCGAGCAGATGCGGTAGCGGACAGGCACGTTAGTTTGATTCGCCGTGCCGTTATTGGTAAATGACGCTTGCGGCGAGAATGTCGAGCCTTGCAGTTTTGAACCGCCGTTTGCCGGATCAATAAACGTCGTGGCTTGAACATCATTGACAACTGCCGGAATACCGTCGCGTTCATCTGCGCCGATGTCGAACAAAGCGTTCGCGCCGGGTCGCGTATCACCGTCAAAATCGTTAGTTGTCAGACTCGCAATAGCGACATCAATCGCCGGCGAACCAACCTGCAAGTGCAAATCACTTGTCGAGACAAACAACGGATTGGCTTCAAGACTTGTCGCATCTTGTCCGACCGCCGCTTGCCACGCCGCGAGATTGGCGACGTTCGCACTGTTAAAGAAACCGAAAGATGCGCCCGACCCGTTGGCAAAATAGACGTTGTTATTAATG
>CALMEH010000428.1 GCA_937863115.1 uncultured Acidobacteriota bacterium | reverse complement strand
ACGTCCCGGAAACAAATCTTCGATGTGCTTCAAAAACTTTGCATCAATCGCCATCAAATCTTCAAAATGTCCGTGATCGGGACAATCTTTGATCATCCAGATTTCGCCGTCGCGTTCGATGATTTGTGCTTTGATTTCGCCGACATTTTCATTAACCAATGTCGAAACATCGCGGTCGCCGCTCAAGATTTGCTCGCGTGCCTCTATGACACAGTTCGGACAAAGCGAGTCAGTCATACGCGGAAATCCGAGCGTTGGCTTTGATTTTTGCCAAGATTTAAGCAATGGCTTATCTGCCCATTTGGGAGTAAAAGAAGGATTCGGTTTAAATTGATTTACCGACTTAATTGCTTTGAATGCGCCACTTGCAATATAAGTCAAGCCTTTCTCAAAATGTTTAATAGGTCTCATAATTTCTCTTTATCTTATTTTTGTATTATTACGATATGCGCGGCTGGAGTTGCCTTACATATCTATATGGCAATCGCCGTGCCTTTCATTCAAAATAAGGCAATATATTGAAATAGATAGGTTTAAGGCTGAATTGGATTGTTCTAAGGTTAAATTATATTGTGGCAATTCGCGTCATTCTATACACAATTAGGTGAAGCGAGTCTTTTTGATACAATTGATATTTGCCTTTCCAGTCGAAAGAAATATATGGGATTATAACTCTATTAAACTATTGCTTAAACATTTTTCACATTGTGGAAAACTGAAAAGGTAAGAAAATTAAGAGGATTACAGCCTGAAAGTAGATTTTTGAAAAGTTTTTCGGATTTTCGTTCACCAATAGTTCACTTTTAAGCAGCTAGTTTATTTATTACTTCAAGTGAGGCTTGTAAATGCTTGAAACAAAAGGTTTAACTATTTCAAAATAGTTCTTTACAGCGGGATTTTTTTTATGCTAAATTCGATTTCACCTTAAAGGTAATTTTTACTGAAAAGATGCTCGGAAGATAATTTTTAAGAAAACGCAATATTAGCAGTAGCCGTATAATTAACGCAATCGGAGAAAGTTAGACCTTAACTTTTCTTATATGAAAATACGCTTTGGAACATCAGGTTGGCGGGCAATTATCGGAGACGATTTTACATTTGCGAATGTCAGAAATGTGACAGAAGCAATTTGCAGGTATTTGACAGAAAATTTCGGCGAAGATAAAAGAACGCTGATTGTTGGACACGATTCGCGGTTTATGGGCGAAAAATTTTCGCAAGTTGCCGCACAAATTGCACGGAATAAAGGTTTTCGAGTTTTGCTTTGCAATCATCCGACACCGACACCAACGATTTCACACGCGATTCGCCACCAAAAAGCGGTTGGCGGTTTAAATTTTACGGCTTCGCGTAATCCGCCGGAATATCAAGGAATCAAGTTTTCGACTTCGGATGGCGCACCGGCTCTACCCGAAATAACGAAACAAATTGAAAATTTAGTTGAAAACCCGTCGAATGCAGAAGATAAAAGCGGCGGTTCGATTGAAGAATTTGATGCTCGTCCCGAATATCTGGACGATTTGAAAACTAAAATAAATTTTGACGCAATCGCGGCGGCGAAAGGCAAGTTTGCTTACGATGCGCTTTGGGGAACAGGTCGCGGATATTTGGATAAAATCTTGCGTGATTGTGGTTTAGAAGTCGAAACCTTTCACGATTGGCGCGACGTTACGTTTGGCGGAATGTCGCCCGAACCCGGCGAAAAGCAAATCGCCGATGTAGTCGAAGCGGTTAAAACGAAAGGCTTGACATTAGGGCTTGCGACAGACGGCGACGGCGACAGATTCGGAGTTATTGATTCAGACGGCACGTTTATTCAGCCGAATCATTTAATTGCAATTTTGACAGATTATCTTGCAGAATCTCGCGGCTGGACGCTCGGAGTTGCACGAAGCGTGGCGACATCGCATCTGATTGACAGAGTTGCCAAAGACAGAGGTTTGAAATTGTATGAAACGCCGGTCGGGTTTAAGTTTATCGGCGAATTGATAAATAAAGACGAGATTATTCTTGGCGGCGAAGAATCCGCCGGTCTTTCGATACGCGGACATTTTCCCGAAAAAGACGGGATTTTAGCGTGTCTTTTAGCGGTCGAAGCGGTAACTGTAAGAGAGAAGAGTTTAACCGAACAGTTAGAAGAAATTTACAGTCGCGTTGGAAAACTCGAATCGGGCAGAATCGGAGTCAAATTAAATTCCGAAATTGCCCTAAAATTGAAGGAAAAACTTTCACAAGAGCCGTCGGAAATCGGCGGACGAAAGATTGAAAATATAAACCGTATGGACGGCGTGAAATTTATTTTCGCGGATAACAGTTGGATGTTGATGCGCCCGTCGGGGACCGAACCATTGGTGAGAATTTACGCGGAAAGCGAAGACAAGAAAGATTTGGAGGTGTTACTTGAACAAGGTCGCAAATATTTATTGGAATAATCCACAACCGCTTTCGATGAGAAAACGCGCAAAAAAAAACGCTAAAAGCGCAACGCCTCAATGGTTTGTTTTTACCGTCGTCGCTTCTTTAACATTTATGCTCTGTTTGGCGATAAATCTTCGGGCTTTTTCGGAGATGTCGCAAGAAACCGAACAGTTTGAGCAACTAAATTTTGATATTAATCGTCTGAACAATGAAAATATGTTGATTCAGCAAGATATAAACAGTTTGAAAACGGACAAAGACGCGATTGAACGCGAAGCCCGACGCATCGGGTTAACCGGTCCGAAATAAAAAAGATTTTCGCGCTAGTTTAATCAAATCTGCGGAGAGTTTGATTAAACTGACACGGACTAACCTGCCCCGTTGATTTATCCGCCTTTTGCCTATCTACTCCGCGTTGCCTTCAGTAGAGCCTTCCGCCAAATTTTAGGCTTCAAGTTTCCCGAAACTTGAAGCCTTTCTTCCTTTTAAAACTACAAATTACAGATTTGTTCGCTAAAATAAAGATGAATGAATAATTACAATCTTTTTTATTCACCTTATTATTATGCCGACATCGGCGAAGGACATATTTTTCCGATCCGCAAATTTGAATTGGTGCGCGATGTCTTATTGAATGAAGGAACGCTTTTGCCAAATGAAATTATCGAACCGAAACCTGCGAAAATCGAGGATTTATTGCTCGTTCACACGGAAGATTACATAAATCGTTTGGTCAGCGGCGAATTAACCGCCAAAGAAGTTCGCAAACTCGGATTGCCTTGGTCGCAAAGTTTGGTCAGGCGTTCGTTTCACGCAATTAGCGGCACAATCAATGCGACATTTAAGGCTTTGGAAAACGGAATTTCATCAAATCTCGCCGGCGGAACGCATCACGCTTATCCCGACCGCGGCGAAGGTTTTTGTGTTTTAAATGATGTTGCCGTAGCAATTCGCGTTCTGCAAAAAGAAAAATTAGCGGAAAAATTTCTCATCGTAGATTGCGACGTGCATCAAGGCAACGGGACAGCGTTTATTTTTGAAAATTCGCCCGAAGTTTTTACATTTTCTATGCACGGTGCGAAAAATTATCCGCTTTTCAAGGAAAAATCCACTTTAGACATCGAACTCGCCGACGGAACGGGCGACAAAGAATTTCTCGAAACTTTGGAACACGCGTTACCGCGAATTTTTCTGCATAATCCTGACATAATTTTTTACTTAGGCGGCGCAGATCCTTTTGAAAAAGACAAACTCGGACGGTTGAATCTTTCAATCGAAGGTTTGATGAAACGCGACGAAATGGTTCTCGAATTCGCCCACGAACACGAAACTCCAATCGTTACAACAATGAGCGGTGGCTACGCTTCAGACATCAACGACACGGTTGAAATTCATTGCAACACGATTAGGGCGGTAAAAAAAGTGTTTTTTGGAAAAAATTATCGTTCTTCGATGACATCTGCCCAGACCTCTTCTTCGTCTTCCAAATCTTCGTAGAGAACTTCGAGCATTTCGGATTGTTCGGCGATTTGGCGTTCGCTGTCGTGGAGTCTGTGAGTTAGATATTTATTGTGATTTTCGAGTTCTTTGATGCGGCGTTTGTGGGCTTTTTCCATTCGTTCGAGGTAAATCAGATACAAAAATTGCATAATTGCTAAGCCCGTTAATGAAAGCGATAGACCGATTAAAATATAAACCATAATAAATTTTTCCGTCCGCGAAAGTTTCGAATGTTTTGATTATACTCTTGACCAATCAGTTCTGAAAAGCAAAAATCTAATAAATTAGTAATTAGTAATTAGTAATTAGTAATTGACAGGTAAAATTATGAAAAAAGATTCGGAAAAATCCGGTTTGGGAAGACGCGAGTTTTTGGTAACGTCTTTGGTTTTGGGCGTGTTTGCGCTCGATGTGATGCCGATTATGTCGCAGACGCAAGTTAAAACCGATGCGGAAGGTTTGACGGCGGGCGAAGTAAAAATCGGGGAAAAGCCCGCGGATCTGGGAAAGCCAAAAAAAAAAGGAAAGAAAAT
>CALMEH010000427.1 GCA_937863115.1 uncultured Acidobacteriota bacterium | reverse complement strand
TTTTAATACGCTCGCCGGCCAACCTGATTCGATCGAGGCCATGTCGTCGAGCAACTCCGCCGTGTATGCCGTCGTCTTGAAGAACCACTGTTCGAGATCTTTCTTTGTCACAGCATTGCCGCATCGCCAACAAAGGCCGCCGCTGGCTTGTTCGTTCGACAAAGTAGTTTCATCACGCGGACACCAATTAACCTTAGTCATTTTTTTATAAGCCAAACCTTTTTCCAACATTTTCAGGAAAAACCATTGGTCAAACTTATAATAATCGGGACGATGCGCGGCAATTTCCCTGCGCCAATCATAACTCACGCCCAAACGCTGAAGCTGTTCGCGCATTTGATTTATGTTGTCTTCCGTCCATTCGCGCGGATTTACACCTTTTTTAATCGCGGCTTGTTCGGCAGGTTGTCCGAAAGAATCCCAACCGATCGGATGCAAAACATTAAAACCTTGCAGACGTTTATACCAAGCCAACGCATCGCCGATCGAATAATTGCGAACGTGTCCCATATGCAAACGCCCCGAAGGATACGGCAACATTTCCAAACAATAAAATTTCGGCTTCGTCGCATCGGCTTCCGTTTCAAAAGTCCCGTTTTCCGCCCAACGCTTCTGCCATTTTCTCTCTATCTTTTCCGCAAAATATTTCTCGTCCATTATGTTTGTGTGTAGTTGTTTCTGCTTTCAACAACTAACAAAAGCTAAAGTTTAGCGAATAAATGTAAATCTATCCACTAACAATTCGTAATTCGTAATTTGTAATTTGTATTTAATTAAAAGGCTGCGCCGCGTCGTCAAAATAAATTTCAACGAGCGGCTAAATAAGGGCGAGAGTTTTTTGATAAAACTTCATAAATTGGAGTTTAGTAATTTCAATCCGATTTGTCCAATTTAAATTTTGCGCCATCGTTAATTGTTGTGATATTCTGATAAAACCTTTGAGTTAAGGAGTTTTTCAAATAATTTTAAGTTTAATGATGAGAAAAAATCTAAAGCCGACAGTCGAAACTTGATACTTTTGCAGTTTATCGCTTTGACTGTCTGCCAAAAAAAAAGGAGATAAAGAGATGGTCAAACGAACAAAACAAATTGTCGCTAATAAAACTACTAAATTAAACGAAAAGGAAAATGCCCTAAAACCCATTTCTACACTTTTTTCCAAACAAAATCCTAAACAATTAAACGATGATTTAATCATTTCGCTTTCCGACGCTTACGAAAACCGCCGTGCGCGTCAGGTTTTTGAATGGGAATCTTTGCGCCGCCGATCTGTATGAAGAAAGTGAGAAAGCGAGAAAGTGAGAAAGCGAGATGGCTTTTGCAGTCTTTTGGCTTTCTTTGCGTTTTCTGCGCCTTTGCGGGAAACATTTTCGCCCAAAATCTCGAAACTTTAGCCGAACAAATCAAATTCGGCACGACGGAAATCAAACGCGACACGCTTTCGCAAATTCGTAATCTGAGAAACGAAAATGCTTCGCGCATTGCGATTCCGGCTTTGAGCGATAAAGAAGAAATCGTCCGCGCAACTGCCGCGTTTTCCGTAATTTATTTGCCGAAAGACGAAGCGTTTAATGCGCTTTCTCCGCTTTTAGTTGATAAATCCGAACTCGTGCGCCGCGAAACGGCTTACGCGCTCGGCAAAAATCAAAATGTTTCTGCCGTCAATCTTTTAATTCAAACTTTTCAGAGAGATAAAATTTCCGACGTTAAAAATGCTTGCATCGTCGCTCTCGGCGAAATCGGCGACGTTTCAGCGATTAATTTTTTAACGCAAATCTTAAAGCAAAAACCTTCCGACAAAAACGAATTTTTACGCCGAAGCGTTTCACGTTCAATCGGACAAATCGCGCAAATAATTCAAATAAAAAAATCGCAAATCGTTACGCCAAAAGACTTTCTGCCCGATAAATACCAAGAAATCGAACTTCCGAAATACGAAAAACTCACCGACGAATTCCCTATTTTCCGCCAATCGGTTTCAGTTTTAATTCAAATATTACAAAACCCGAAAGAATCGAACGATACAAAACGCGAAGCCGCCTTCGCACTCGGCGCAATCGGCGATGAATCGGCAATTTCGATTTTGGAAACCCATCTAAACAATCAAGATTATTATTTAGCTGAAATCTGCAAAGAAAGTTTGCGGAAAATACAAATTCTGCCAGCGAAAGACACGAAATAAACTAAAATAAATCAAATTCTTTTTTCGCTCTTTTCGTATGTTTTGCAGGCAAATCTATTTCAATGAATTTCACAATTTTGCGTTTCGACACAATCGAATCAACCAATACCGAAGCCTTAAACCAAGCAAAACGCGGCGCGGATGAAGGTTTGTGCGTAATCGCTAAACAGCAAACCGCCGGACGCGGACGGCACGGCAGAAATTGGGTTTCCGAAAAAGATTCGGGACTTTATTTCAGCATCGTTTTGCGCCCGAAAATCGAACCGCGATTTTTACCTTTGATAACTTTGATGTCGGCGGTTGTAGTTCACGACACGCTCGAAAAACTTTATAAAATCGAATGCGACATCAAATGGGTCAATGACATTCACGTTCGAGACAAAAAGATTTGCGGAATTTTGGCGGAAACTTGCGACACGCCGAAAGGTTTAGCGATTATCGTCGGCATCGGAATAAACCTAAAATCGCCGAACTTTCCGCCTGAAATTGCCGAAACTGCAACTTCAATCGAAAATGAAACCGCAAAAACTCCGAATGTTGAAGATTTACTGCAAACTCTAACTCGTTATTTTGCTATATTTTATGAAGTTTTAATTTCAGAAAACGGTGCGAAAAAAATCAGGCAAGATTGGACTGAACGCTCATCTTACGCTTTCAGAAAAAACGTCAAAGTCAATATAGAAAACGAAATAATTTTCGGCATAACTCGCGGCATCGAAGAAAACGGCGCGTTGCGCGTTGAAACCTCAGACGGCGAAATAAAAATCATCCACGCGGGCGATGTTGAAAGATTGCGGAAAGTTTAATATTTTTTGCCTACGAAACATACGAAATTTACGAAAAGTAAAACCAAATGAATTCTTATTTCGTTTCTTTCGTATGTTTCGCAGGCAAAATCATTCTTTTATTGAACAAAAACACTCGGAATCGGCAAATCGTTGGCAATTCCGAAAGATTGAATTAATGTTCCGGCAGTCGAGCGTTGGATAAACCAAGTGTTGCTTGACGGACGGAAAACTGCGGCATCAATTTTGCCGTCGCCGTCATAATCGCCCGGAACAGGCGTGTCGCCGTTTGCGCCGAAAGGAAATGCGTAAAACGAAAAATCTTCCGAACGCAACACGAACCAATTTCCGTCAGCAGGTCGCCAAATTGCCGTGTCCGCTTTGCCGTCGCCGGTAAAATCGCCTGCCACAAATTTGTCGGTTGCGTTGCCGAAAGTAAGCGCGAAAACACTTGAATTTGTGCTTCGGCGAATCCACCATTCCGCGCCGTTTGCACCGCTCGGACGAAATATCGCAATGTCGGCTTTGTTGTCACCGTCATAATCTGCCGGAACAGGTTTGTCGCCCGCCGCGCCAAAACCGATGATGTCTGTGCCGCCGCTTGATTTTTGTATAAACCAAGGCAAAGTCGAAGCGCGGAAAACTGCCGCGTCAGCTTTACCGTCGCCGTCATAATCAGTCGGCACGGGCATGTCCGTGCCTGTGCCGAACGGAAATGCGAAAAACGAAAAATCTTCCGAGCGCAAAATAAACCATTCGCCGGATGTCGGACGGAAAATTGCAAAATCGGCTTTGTTGTCGCCAGTGTAATCCGCCGGAACCGGTTTATCGGTTGACGAACCGAATTGCGCGGCAAAAACCGAATTGTTAGAACTTCGCTCAAACCACCATTCGCCCGGTGCAGGACGGAAAACTCCGATGTCGGTTTTCGCGTCGCCGTCAAAATCGAACAAGTTTTTCGCCGCGTTTGAAGTTGTCGTGGTTGCAGATGTTTGCGGAGTTGGCGCACCTGTCGTAAAATCCGCCGTATTGTTGTCGGTGTCTGTGCCGCTGGCGTTTCGCGCTACGGAATTCATCGTGCTGGGCGCGGCGGTTGCGCCTGAACCTTCAAAACAAAGAGTTCCTGCCGATTGTGCGCCGTAGCCGACAAAATCAATAATTGTCGCATTCGGAATTGGGCAAAGCGTTCCGGCAGTAATCGCAGTTGAATTATTTACAAGTGCGATTTTTCCGGTTGTCGCGCTCATTGCAATCGTGCCGCTGGCATTTGGATTGGGAAAAGGATTTATGCCTGTTCCCGCCGCGCCCGTCGCTTGCCCAATGAGATAAAATCCGCCGGGCACAATTGTTCCGGTTAACGGCGTAGCAGTCCAAGTCGGATTTGCGCTCGTGCCGCTTGCATATTGCACCGACCAACCCGTTACATCAACCGGATTTGCGCTGATGTTTTTAAGTTCGATAAAATCGCGGCTAAGTGCCGAACAAC
>CALMEH010000426.1 GCA_937863115.1 uncultured Acidobacteriota bacterium | reverse complement strand
AACTAGCATACAAGATTTTCAAATATCTATAAAACTATTCTGTCCACTTACTTAAGGAGAAAAGAAATGAAAAAATCTTTGGTTTTGAAACTTGTGGTTTTAGCGATGCTTTGTTATGTGGCGATTATGCCAAATAACACAAGTGCTAGTTGTGAACTTTCTGAATGTGTAACTTTTGATGATGGCGAACCCGGATGTGCTTATTATAGTGGAGGAAGTTATTCGAGGGAATGTTATATTGAATCGTTTGAGATGCCGCCCGGCTCTAATGAATGGGTAAATCAATGTAAAATTCGTAGTTGTTAATTGTCAGAAATTTTGTGGAATAATTGACTGGAGTGTAAGCATTTACAACTTATGCTCCAGTCAAACTTTAGACTTTGTTGACGCACAATAGATACAGTTTTCAGCTAAATTTGGAGTTTTAAATTTTACGGGAGTATTTTGTGATGGCTAGGATAAGTAGAATAATTGTTTCATTTGAGAACTATTTAGGACACGGTTTTTTTACATATCAAACATTTTTTGTTTATACTTTTTGGCTATTTTTAATATTTCAAGTTGGCACAGAATTAGCCCCAGCGCAAAAAAGAACTGTTGAGCAAACTAAAAAGCAAATTTCACCTAAAACAGATTCTGTAAAATGTTCTACTGATGATAACCATAAAACACTTTATGTTCGCAACTATTTGGAAAAAATTAAATCATACAAAAATCCATTGTTGAAAGGGAAGTCTATAATTGAATTAAGCACTTTACTTTGGAAATGTGATGAAGAATTTGCTCGAAATTCTTTTGTATCTTTGTCAGAGAAATTTGGAAACGAACTTGAAAGCGCAAAGATTAAAACGAACAATACTGCTACAAATAGTGAAGATGAAATCAAGAAACTTAACGCAATTATAGGATTAAATAGGTATTTACAGCAGTATTTGATAATGAGGCTTCGACCATTAGACAAAATATTAGCAAAACAATTGTCAAAAAATTTTACTTCGGCGGAAAGAGGATTTGTAGATTTTTTATCGCTTCTTGAAGGAGATTACAGCACCGATAATTTAAGTTTGCAACAACTGAATGAAATCAGGCAAATTATGCGAAATAGCCCGATTTCTGAAACAGTTCCGTTTCTAATTGGTTTGAGAAAGAGAAATGCCACAGTTGCCGACCAGATGTTTTCTGAACTTTTAAATCTGTCTAAAGATAATCCAAATCTGACTTTTAACAATTTAATGATATTAGGGACATACTTTTACATATCACGGATTTATATTAACTCCGATGATGATTCTCATTTATATAGTTATCTTCCGGTGCGAGGTGTGCGAATTATTGACTTGACCGGAAAAAGAAGTTTCACAAACGGAAATTCTACGATTCCGTATTTGAGTTTAATAATTAAGTTTCTCCAAAACCCTGTTACAGATTTAACGGAAAGAACGCAGAGATATGTTTTTGGCAGAATTATGTTAGGTCATATTATTACTGATGCGCCGGAACTTGCTAATTCGATGGTTCAAGCCTTAATACTTCATTTTGACGGAGTTGCCGATATATTTAAATCGGAAAGTTTTTACGAACAATTTAGAAAAATTAACAGTCCTACCGAGCCTGATTATTTCGAGAAAAATCTCAAAGACGTAGAGCAAACAATTGGTTCAGATAACAGAGAGGACAAAGCCATTCGATTAGCAGGTTCACTTTATACAAAAGCACAATATGAAAGAATCGAGAAAGTTGCCGAGTATATTTCAAATCTTGATAAAAGAAATTCCATTTTAGATATTTGTAGATATTCACAAGCAATAAAACTTATTGAAAGTAACGAAATTGATAAAGCAGAAACAATTCTCAAGAAAATTACTAACGCATCTTTAAAGGCAATAGTTGGTTTTCGATTGCTTCAAGATTTACAAACAAATAAAAATAATAGCGTTAACTTATCCGAACAGTATATTTATAACGTAATCGAAAATGCTCAAAAGTCTGATGACGAATTTGCTCCGATTATTCTTTTAGCGTTGGCAAAAATTGTCTATAAGAAAGATGAAAATTTAGGGTATAACTTAATCAATACTGCGGTTAAGAAGTTAAATAATAACAAAAATTGGAAAACCCCAAAATGGCGAATTGAAATTCCGACACCAACGATTGGAATTCCGGCAATAAGTTTTTCAATGAAAAGGGTTCAAGGTTTAGATATTTCACAACCGCTAAACTTCTTAATCAAAGAATCAGAAAACAATTTAGAAGAAATAATACCAAGCATTGAAGATGAAACAGTTCAATCAGAGGCGATTTTAATATTTGTAAAATATTATTTGGCACAAACGAAGAAAAGCAAAGTCGAGGTGAAAAATAATGACAAATAGAAAACTGATTATTTTGATGATTGGCTTCGGGATTTATTTATTTATTCCGTGCTTTATAGATGAAGTAAAAGGGCAAATGTTAAAAAAACTTAGTGTTCACGAAACTACTTTACGAAAAAAAAGCATAAAAACAATAGTTCCTAAATATCCTAAAGAAGCTATAAAAGTTAATGCTTCAGGTGTCGCCGTAAGTGAAATAACTATCTCGGAAGATGGAACCGTTGTTGATGTCAAAATCCTTGAATCACCGCATAGCTCAATTAATGCTTCGATGATTGAAGCACTCAAACAATGGAAATTTAATCCTTTTTATCTTAATGGAAAACCACAAAAAGTTAGTGGGAAAATTACATTTTACTTCGTCCTTGAAAATAAAAAAGCAAAAGTTGAATCGCCATACTGAAATGCCTTGAAAAGCTATAATTATGAAAGAACAGAATAAATTCAATCTTGAAAAAATAACTAATATTGTAGTGATTTTAGCAATCATTATTGTTACCGGGATTATTGTTAAGAAATATTTATTTGATTCAAATGAACCTGTTCAAAAAATAGAGATAGGACAAAAATTTGATATTCCCGACGTAAATTGGAAGCAAAATGGTAAGACAATAATGTTAGCAGTTAAACAAGATTGCTCTCATTGCACGACTTCTGCCGCATTTTTTCGCCAAATTGTAGATGAAGCAAGTAAGAATAGTATTAAGGTTGAAGTGGTTTCCTCAGATTCAAAAGAAGACAGTAAAAACTATTTAGCCGGACTTGATATTTCTATTCAAAATGTTCATCAAATATCTTTAAGGAAAAATGGATTCGTCGGCACTCCGACTTTGGTATTTGTGAATCAGGATGGAATTGTAAAAGATATGTGGGTTGGGAGAATTGATTCTGAAAATTCAGCGACCGTTTTGAACAAATTGAAAGTCTTTATGAGTTCAGAAATTTCTGAAAATCAAACTTTTTCGGATAACAATACAGATTTTTCATCAACTAAGAATCCAATAGCAGTAACAGATTTGAAAACTTCGCTCGAAAAGTCAAACGAGATTTTACTAATTGATATTGATTCAAGAGAAGAATTTAAGACTTTACATATTTCAAATGCAAAAAACATTCCAAGTGATGAAATTGTAACGAGAGCTTCCAGAGAAATACCAAAAAATAAACAAATCGTTTTTTATGGTCGTTGTCCAAAAGATTCATTTAGTAGTTTTTCTCAAGACCAGCTTACTAAATTAGGTTATTCAAAAGTTTCATTTTTAGTAGGTGGATTAAAAGGCTGGAAAGATGCTGGATTCTCAGTCGAAAAAAGCCCTGAAACTCCTTGAGAAAATTGTTTTAATTTCATAACAGTTATCTTTAAAAATATGACTGAAGGCAACTATTGGAAATCCTTTCAAAAAAATCATTTGATAGTTGCGGGCATTCTTACGATATTGCTGGTTGCTTGTTTTTTCAATAATCTCTCTATTCTTTTAAAATATGATTTTCCTTTGGGTGTTGATGGATACTACTACATTATTCAGATAGAAAACTTGCTGAAAAAAGGTCAGTTTTATTATCCGACAAAAACTCCAGTTGTTTTGTATTTGGCAGTTGGATTAAGTAGTTTAGGAATAGAATCAACAACAGCAATGAAAATAATAAGTTCGTTGTTGTATGTGATTTTGATTTTAGCTATTTACTTGATTCTTAGCAGATCTACAGATAATAAATGGAATGGAATTATTGGGGCTGGTATTGTTGCGATTTCCGTTTTGCGGTTGGTTTGGATTGTTGAATTTGTCAATAATTTGGGAGGTGTCGCTTTCCTCTTTTGCGGCATTTATTGTTTAGGAGAAAAATCTAAAAGAAAAATTTGGTTTGTCGTTGGCGGAGTTTTTCTGATATTAGCTTTTTTTTCTCACAAATCTATTCTACCATTAGCCATTTTAATACTTTTTGCGTATGGAGTATTTTATCTGCTTTCTAAATCTATTGGCTCAAAATTTTTTCCATACCTTTTGATTTTTTTAGTCATTACAGGTTTCTTTTATCCTCTTCTTTTCACAGTAATTCTCTCAAATTCCTTTTTGTTATTTCTATCAGAAATCGCGGCGGTCAATCCAAAATTTCCACTTTTGGTTAGAGGATTTTTTGAAGAAAAATTTATTCTTTGTATTTTAGCCCCGCTTTCATTATTTGTTAGTTTGTGGAAATCAAAAGACAGGAAGCAAATAGCTTTATTTAACGGGACTATTTCGATTCTGAGTGTATTTATAACTTTGAATCCTTTCTTGAATTATACGGAACACATAATGACAGTTCCAGACCGTCTTTCGCTTCTTATGCCTATACAAATTGCATTTTTACTGGCTTTTACAATTCATCTTCTGAATTTTGACAAAATATCAAAATCAGTAATCACCACCTCTATTTTATTTTTTCTGGCATTGGGCAATACTAATCAAACGAAAGGAAGTGATGAAAGATTCTTATTACAAAGACAAAATTTGATAGAGAATTTACAGAGATTTAAGGAAACTATTCCTAAACAAAGTGTCATAGTTGCTCCACACGGGTATCAATTTATAATAACGTCAATTTTGGATATTCCGTCGCAAAGAATTTTACCGAAGGAAGAGAACCGTGTTTATTGGCTTCTCTTCGGAGTTCCGTGTAATAAATTAGAAAAATTAGCAACTATAGTTTCTATTGAGGGAAAAGTCTGCACGGCAATTTTAGAAGCCGGAGATGTAAAATCTATCTCAAATCAAGATAAAGAAATGATTTTAAAGTTCAATCCACATTTTAGACAAATAGATTATGAACTTCAAGAAAAAATCATACCTTCGAAAAATGCTTTGGATAGCGAATAAGAAAAAAATGCAGACTAGTCACCAGAGGAAATAGAAAAGCTGAAATTTTACGCGATTTGTGCAAAAGTTCACTTGACAAGGCACGGGGCGATTAGATATAGTTTGGAGTTTCGGACTTTACTGTCTGAAGCAACTGTGAAAAGTTGCTTGAAGCGCAAAGCATTTGAAAATTCAAGTGTTGATAACAATTATTGTGGCGTAAAACTGAACGTCGCGGTTTTTTCATAAAAACGCTCCAGCGTTTAGGGCAAATCAAATCTTTCATAAAGAAGTTGTTTTGCTAACCTAAATTAAAAGCCACGCCACAGAAAAGTTAAGAATAGGGAAGTCGAAAATTGCGCTTTGTTATAAAGACATCCCAAAACGTATTTAATTATTTTTTGTATGCAAGTAACCGCTTGCGCTGACTGCCGGATTTAATTCGGTAAGACGCAGGTTTGGAGGTTGCTTTCGTTTTAGTTAAGGAAATTAAAAGATGCCGACGATTAACCAATTAGTTCGCAAAGGTCGCCAACGGGTGAAATATAAAACCGCGTCTCCGGCGTTGCAGGCAAGTCCGCAGAAACGCGGTGTTTGCACGCGCGTTTATACGCAAACGCCGAAAAAACCGAACTCGGCTTTGAGAAAGGTTGCGCGTGTTCGTTTGACGAATCAAATCGAAGTTACGACTTATATTCCGGGTATCGGACATAATTTGCAAGAACACTCGATTGTTCTAATTCGCGGCGGTCGTGTCAAAGACTTGCCGGGTGTTCGTTATCACGTCATTCGCGGAACGCTCGATGCTTCGGGTGTGGCGAACAGAAACCAAGCGCGTTCAAAATACGGCGCGAAACGCCCGAAAGGAGCAAAATAATTTAGGATTTAGGATTTAGGATTCAAGATTTCGATTTTTAATTCTAAATTCTAAATCCTACATCTTGAATCAAAATATGCCAAGAAGAAGAGTTGCAGGAAAAAGAGAAATTTTACCCGATCCGATTTATAACAGCGTGATGGTTACGAAATTCATTAACGGCTTAATGTGGGCGGGCAAAAAATCAGTTGCCGAACAAATTTTTTATGGCGCGATGAAAAAAATCGTTGCCAAAACGGGCGAAGAACCGTTGAAAATATTTAAGAAAGCCCTTGACGGCGTTGCCCCGACTTTGGAAGTCAAATCACGACGCATCGGCGGTGCGACTTATCAAGTGCCGCTCGAAGTTACCAAAGACCGACGCAATACTTTGGCGATTCGTTGGATTGTCGGTAACGCACGAAAACGTGGCGAAAAAACAATGGAAGATCGTTTAGTCGGCGAACTTTTGGACGCGACCAACAATCGCGGCAGTGCGGTCAAAAAACGCGAAGAAGTTCATCGTATGGCGGAAGCAAACAAAGCGTTTGCACATTATAGATTTTAGTTATTCGTTAGTTGTTAGTCGTTAGTTGCGAAAACAACTAACATTTAACCACGAACAAAGAAATGTCAAAGATAAGTTTAGACAAATTTAGAAACATCGGCATTATGGCGCACATTGACGCGGGTAAAACCACGACGACTGAGCGCGTGCTTTTTTACACAGGTGTTTCCCATAAAATCGGCGAAGTCCACGAAGGAACGGCGACGATGGACTGGATGGAACAGGAGCAAGAGCGCGGAATTACGATTACCAGCGCGGCGACGACCTGTTTCTGGAAACGCAATAACGTCGAACATCGCATTAACATTATTGATACGCCGGGACACGTTGATTTCACAATGGAAGTTGAACGTAGTTTGCGCGTTCTCGATGGTGCGGTTTGCGTTTTTGATGGTGTAGCAGGCGTTGAACCGCAATCCGAAACGGTTTGGCGACAAGCCGATAAATACGGCGTTCCGCGTATTTGCTTTATCAATAAATTAGATCGTGCAGGTGCTTCGTTTGAAAGAAGTTTCGATTCGATTTTGAAACGTCTCGGCGCAAACGCCGTTGCTTTGCAGATTCCAATTGGTCTGGAAGATAAATTAAAAGGTGTCGTTGACTTGATCACGATGAAAGGTTTGATCTGGAACGATGAAACCAAAGGCGCACAATACGAAACAACCGAGATTCCGGCTGATTTGGTTGATGCGGCAAACGAAGCGCGTGAAAAATTAGTCGAAGCGGTTTCGGCGATAGACGATGATTTGATGATGAAATACCTCGAAGGCGAGGAAATTTCGGAAGCTGAAATTCGCAAAGCCTTGAGACAAGGCACGATTGATTTGAAAATTGTTCCGGTTGTTACAGGCTCGGCTTTCAAAAATAAAGGCGTTCAAACTCTGCTTGATGCAGTTGTTGATTTTCTGCCGAGCCCTTTAGATGTTCCGGCAATCGAAGGCATCAACCCGAAATCGGGCGACACCGAAGCTCGTGAAGCGAGTGCTTCCGCGCCGTTCTCAGGTTTGGTCTTCAAATTGATGGCAGACAAGCATCTCGGACAACTTTCGTTCGTTCGTATTTACAGTGGAACGGTCAAAGCCGGTTCTTACGTCTATAATACGATTAAAAACCAAAAAGAACGTGTCGGACGTTTGATGTTGATGCACGCGAACAAACGTGAAGATGTCGAGATGGCATCGGCAGGCGAAATCGTGGCTATCGGCGGAATGAAAAACGTCACGACAGGCGGCACGATTTCCGATGAGGGGAA
>CALMEH010000425.1 GCA_937863115.1 uncultured Acidobacteriota bacterium | reverse complement strand
CATTGCGCGGTTCGATTTGAAATGCTTTTTCGAGAAGTTTTCGTGCTTCGATAAACTTATCCGCACGAAACAACTTCTCCGCTGTGAATACAAACAGCGGAACATTTTCCGCCGATAGCAAAGCAGCGCGTTCGAGATTCAAAAACGCTTGTTTTTCTTCGCCCGCTTCCAAAAGTCTGAAGCCTTCATTGACGAAATGCGTAAAAAGTTCGGCTTTTTTTGTTTTGTGCGCTTCAAAAATTTCCTTCAAAAGCTGTTCACGTTTGTTTTTAGTTTTCTTCTTGGCGATTTTTTCATCGCGGATTTCAAGAAAGTTGCGGCTGATTTCGTTCGCCAAATACGGATTCATTTTCTCGACCGTTTCAAAGAAAACTTGTAAGAATTCGTGGTCTTTTTTAAACTTTTCGGCTTCAAGACGAACAAATTCATATGTTGTTTTGATATGTTCAGTCATCTGCGCGAGATGCAATTCGAGCAACGAAACTCTTTCGAGCAAATGATCTTCGTAATAAGAAGGAACGATTGATTCATCGTGGCGAATGGAAGGCGGAAAAACGACAATCATCAGCCGCGTTCCGCAACTGCTGCAATGCGCTTCGCCGGGTTGATTTGCGGCGCGGCATTTTTGGCAATATTGTGAAATGGTTTTCATTTTTTCGGGCTTTGGCTTTTGGTTTAGGGTCTTTGGTCTTTGATTCATACAAAAACCAAAGACCAAAGACCCTAAACCAAAAATCACTTCTAATCAAAATCAAGCGGATTTCTAAACGGCACATCCTTTTCGTCGCCGGCGCGTTTCATTGCTTCTTTGAATTTTTCTTCCAGAATGCGTTCACGGTCTTTTTGCGACGACATTTCTTGGGCAAAAATCTGTTCGCGCAGTTCTTTTTGTTTTGATAGTTCGCCTTGCAAATCTTCAAACGAACCGAGAATTTTCTTTTTCTCTTCGTGCGACAAAATCGCGCCGGTTTGCGCGTCAATGACCAGCGTTGCTTCACAACAAGGACAAATTATGCTGAACTTTTCCATCCTGCATTGATTATAAAGTGAAAAAGAAGAAAAGTGAAAAGGTGAAAAAGTTTAGTTTATGCTTTATAACTTTTTCACCTTTCCTTTTTTTACCTTTTCACAATTATTTACTTCCGGTTTGCGAATTGTCCGGTTTCTTGGCTAAACCGGCAAGCACTAAAATTTCTTGCGGCGAAATACTGACAAATCTTTCCGAATTAAATTCTTTCCCGACCGTAACCTCTAAAACCTTTCCGTTTTTGAGAAAAACTTTTAATTTATCGGTTGTAACAATATGTTCGATGCTTTTAATTTGTGGGTCCGAATTAAAAACGCGCATTTGGATAAATTCGCCTTGGTCGCCCATTCGTGTGGCAATGGCGGAATCATTTGCTCCGGGAACGAATGTAATCTTCGGTTTTTCGGTCGAAACGGTCGTCGAATTATTCATCTTTTGGAGTTTCCGGTTTATCGGAGAATTCGTTTGTCCGAGATTCGCATCAGCCGAATTTGTCGCATTTATCTGTGGAACATTGACGTTTTCGAGCGGGTTTGAGTTTTGAATTACATTTGCGTTTGGAGAATTTGAATTCCCGCGAACTTTATCAACTATCGTATTTTGCGTATTCGATTCGGTCGAACACGCACACAAAAAAACTGAAATAAAAGTAAAAACTAAAAACTTCTTCATAAATTTTTATCAAATTTTGCGCGAAGATTTGCCTTCACGTCTTGCCATTCATCATCAATAATACTGAAATACACCGTATCACGAAAACGACCTGTATCGGTAATCAAATGACGGCGCAAAATTCCCTCTTGTTTGCCGCCGATTCGCAAAATTGCATTGCGTGATTTTTCATTTAGAACATCGGTTTTCAATTCGACACGAATGCAATCCCAAATTTCGAAAGCGTGCGACAACATTAGTAGCTTCGCTTCGGTGTTAATGTAAGTTCTTTGCCACAAAGGATTAATCCACGTCCAACCGATTTCGGCTTTGCGATTTTTGACATCAATATTTCCGAACCGCGTCGAACCGACAACTTTGTTTTCCTTCTTATCAATCGTTACAAACGGCAAAGAAACTTTTCTCTCCGCTTCGTCCAAAGCCGTCGCCACATAATTCTGCATATCTTCGGCATTTTTAATAACATTCGTCGTCCAAAACCAAAGCGAATCCGTCATCCCGACTTCTAACAATTCATCGGTATGCTTAAATTTCAAAGGCTCTAATCTGACAAATTCACCTTCTAAAGTTACAGGTTCAATTTCCATATCAAAAGTTTAATTGTTATGAAATAAATCAACAAATCCGAATTTAAAAAGGTCAAAGTTCAATGTTTTTTAGGTTGGATTTACTTAAGATTAAGTAACCGGACAGAATTATTTTTAAGATAAAACCACAAAAATACACAAAAATACACAAAAAGAATCAACCTGTTTCGTGTATTTTTGTGTATTTTTGTGGTTAAAAACTCACTAATAATTTTAGCCATAGACAACCGCTGTATTTGAAAAGCTGCTTTCCAAATCGCCGCGTTTGGCTTTTATTCGGTATTGGATTTTCACGCCGGGCGTTTGGTTTTTGTGTTTGTAGGTTGAGCCGGTAACGGCATCAATCATTGCCCAAGTGTTTGAATCGCCGATTTTGGCTTCGATAATAAATGTCGTGCCCTGCCGATTGCCGTTTCTGTTATATTTTAGCGAATTCGTGCCGTCGGAAGTTCCCGTCGCCACCAAATTCGTCGGCGCAGTCGGCGTAGAAGTGCCGATATTGCTTTCGTTGATATTTAAGCCGAGTTCTTCTAAAATATTGCCGGGCAAACCGTCAATCGCTTTAAAACCGTTGTTAAGCAAACCGACATCTTTGTTCAAATCGGTGCGTTCGTCTTTGACCAAAGCCGTCTGGGCGACAGATTCTTCTTTCTTTTGCTGTTTCAAAGCAATGTTGGAAGTAAACTGTGCCAACTTTGTCTGCAAATTGGTAATTTGTGCGCCTGTTAGATTTAACTGTGCCTTGTAAAGATCAGCCTTATTGATGAAATTTGCTAACCAAATAGCAAATTCCGCGTCATTTGATGGATATATTTTGTTTGCCATCGTTTTTATCTCCTTTCTTAACAGCAGAATTGAGATTTCGGCGTTTGTTGGTAATACTCAAAACCCAACTCCGACAGCTTTCTGATTGCCAAATAATAGTTTTTCCTTAGCGCGGAAAAGTTTTTCCCTAAGTCAGAAAAGTTTTTCTCTAAGTCAGAAAAGTTTTTCCCTAACAAAAAACTATTTTTCCCTAAGCCAGAAAAGTTTTTCCCCATCGAAAAACTTTTATTCCCTAATTCCGAAAAGTTTTTAATCAACAAAAAATTGCTGTTAACCAACTACAAACTTTTCAGAATCAATGAAACTAAATTTTTAGATGAATCGAAAAAATAAAAAGTTGTCTATTTGACATTTTTCCTAAATAAACCAAGTTGCTAATTAAGAAATAATTTCGTGATTTTCAATAACAATGAAGAAATAAACCACGAAACTACACAAAACAACACGAAAAGAGAATACTAATTTTAGTGAATTTTCGTGTTGATTGGTGGTTAAAGTTATTTATTTAATAACCGGCAACTTGGGTTAATTAATAGAAGCCTGTGCATAATTAAATCCGTTGTTTTTACCGCGTTAGCGGTTAATTGAGTTTAGCCGTGTCTTTTTAAGGCACGGTTGCGGTTGATAAATTTTCGTGTCGCGTCAGCGACGACTGAATAAACGACAATTTATTCAAATGTCGCTGACGCGACACGGTTTGTTTATTATCGCTTTCCGTGCCTTAAAAAGACACGGCTAAACTCATCTCATCGCTACGCGATAAATTATGCACAGATTTCAATTAATAGATTTCAACTGCACCAATTAAAATATTATCCCCACCTTGCCCGCGCCCCGTTTCCCGTCATTTCCCCAACATCGCCCGACAATGCGCCACGTTTTTCCGGTCTTGAATCGTATAAGGATGATTTTCCGGCAAAGTTTTCTCATCAATTCTTAAGGCTTCTTCATACAAATCTAACGCCTCTTGATATTTTCCTTGTGAATAATAAACATTAGCCAAATTATTTAAGCGAATAGCATAATCAGGATGTTCTTTACCGATAGTTTTCTCACCAATCTTTATGGCTTCTTCATATTTCTCAATCGCTTCCTCGTATCTGCCTTGTGAACGATAAACAATAGCTAAATTACTCAAGCGAGTAGCATAATCAGGATGTTCTTTACCGATTGTTTTCTCACCAATCTTTATGGCTTCTTTAAATTTCTCAATCGCTTCCTCGTATCTGCCTTGTGATTGATAAACAATAGCTAAATTACTCAAGCGAGTAGCATAATCAGGATGTTCTTTACCGATTGTTTTCTCACCAATCTTTATGGCTTCTTTAAATTTCTCAATCGCTTCCTCGTATCTGCCTTGTGATTGATAAACAATAGCCAAATTATTCAAGCGAGTAGCATAATCAGGATGTTTTTTACCGATAGTTTTCTCACCAATCTTTAAGGCTTCTTTAAATTTCTCAATGGCTTCCGCGTATCTGCCTTGTGATTGATAAACAATAGCCAAATTATTCAAGCGAATAGCATAATTAGGATGTTCTTTACCGATAGTTTTCTCACCAATCTTTAAGGCTTCTTCGTAATATTGAATAGCTTTTTCATATTGGGCTAAGTCATCTTGATAAAGTGCAATTTGATTACAAATAGTTCCAAGTTTTTCCGTTGGAAATTCTAATTTTTGCGCTTCTTGAATAATATTTTCCGCGTTGGAAAGATATTTTTCGTAAATTTTCCAAGTTTCGAGATAAACCCAAGGAATAAATCCGTTAAAAACAATAATAATTTCGTTGAGAATTTCTTTTTGGGCTTCTTTTTCGAGGTTTAATTTGACGATTTTTTGGATTGTGCGATGCGATTGATAAACTGTTTCTTCTTTTTGATACGGAATATAAACGATTTCGGGAGTTTCTCTTTTTTTGAGATATTCAAAAATCTCGATTCGGGAGTTTAATAAATCAAATCGTTGCAGTTGGCGAAAGGCTTCGGCAAATAATGTTTCGTTTGAAAGTGTTGTTTCCGATGTATCAATGAGTTTGAAAAGAGTATCTTTTAAGATTTCTTCGGGAATTTGGTCGGCAGAACAGAATGCCGAGATATTTAGCAAAGCAACTGCCAGACGGCTGATGATTTGGTCATCTTTTGATTGGGTTTCTTTGGGTTTTATCTTCTCAAACAATGTCGAAAACGCGATTATTTCGTTTTTGAAATTGTATTTATCTCTTGAAGCCGGAAGTTCGAGGTATCTTTGCTCGTTATTTTTCAGTTCCTGATAAAATAGGAAATCGAAATTTCCGAAAGATAGACGCGAAATTTATTGATAACAAACGGTAATCTGCCGAAATCATTCAAGATTTTACGAATCTCCGTCAAAGTTTCCGGCGGAATGTCTTGGTGTTCGGCATTTTTCAGCGCATCGTTTCGTTTGTAAAGAAAGAGTTCGGCTTCCGTCTGTGTAAATTCATTAAGCGGCACGTCGCATCTTTCGTTAAGATATAAATCATCGTTGCAAGTGTATAAAATATCGCCATTATTTTGTGTAGGAAAATATTTGCGGAGATGGTCTTTTTTCTCCACATTATCAAAAATCAAAAGCCAACCGCGCTTTTCGCCTTTCCAAAGCGTGTTGTCTTCAAAGAAAGATTTGAAATATCCTAACTTTCTCTCAAACGGCATCTTTTCGCGTTCAACAACGGAAATTGTTTGCAGTTCGGGAATATATCTGTCCGCAAAATCTTTTATTTCAGTTTCGATAATCTGTTCCGCTGACTTGAAAAACACAACAAATTCATAATTTCCAACCTGCCGCCGCCCGAATTCCTCCGCATTCGTCGTCTTTCCAAGCCCCGGTTTTCCTTTCAAACAAGCAATATGTTCGGCTTTCAGTTGCTCCTCCAAATCTTTCAAAACCGTTCCTTGCTCCATAAAAAATTTCATTCCCTTTTCGGAAATATTTATCAAGCCGTTCGGTTTTGAATATTGTCGGGCAGATTGATTTTGTTGGTTTTCGAGAATTTTATCTAATTTTTTATCACCTTTCTCTGCATATTCAATTAATTTTTCTGTATTTTCAAAGGTTTCTTTTTGAATTTCAATAAATGAGTTAAAGTCCGAAAATATTTTTTCCCAGTTTGCTTTGTTTTCGGATGTGTAGTTTTTAGGTGCATTTTGGTTTATGTCTTCTACTTTTTTGAGAATTTCAATGACAATCGGCAAAATGCTGTCGCTCAGTTCGTAGTTTTCCTTTGTGTAAAAAAGAATCTCGCTCAAAAGCCGAAATTGCATACTTGCAAACGCTTTTCCGTCTTTGTTGAAATCGTCTATCAGAACTTTTCGCAGGGCTTTGGCAAATTCGTAATGTAATTTATCGGCAAGTTCGTTTTTCGCATTTGTCGAAAGTGAACATTTTTGTTTTTCGCAGAGAGTTTCAATAATTCCCTGCCACTCTTGCGGAGTTAAAGATTTGATTTCATCTAAATTCTCTGCTTCTGCATTAACATATTGAACGAGTTTTTCGGCAGAAACATTGCTTAAATCTCTGTAACTGAGCGATAAACCGTAGCCTTCTTCGTATCCGCCGCCGATGGTTAAATCTTCCCAAACTTCGGGTTTGGTAGCGGCAAGTTCTTCCAAAGATTTTTTGTCGTTTTTGTCGTTCGTTTCTTCGGCAAGTTTGCCGCAAAGTTTGAAAATCGCACTGCCGACGGCTCTCGTCAAATCTCCGTTCTTTAAAACATCTTCTTGCGGATGATTATCTATAAAATGTTTTTGAACGGCATTAGCAACAAGATTTCCGCCCAAACTTCCGATGGCTTTGATTCCTTCGCCAAAGATTTCGGGATTTATTAAAGATAAACCACCTGTTAAAGGCACGGCAAAAACTGCGCCTGTAATAGCTGCGCCGGAAACTAAAAGGGTTGCAACTTCTTTTTTGCTCATAGCATTTGATGAGTTTCGTTTTGAAAACAAATATACAGGAAAATAAAAAAAGGAACAACAAAAATTGTTCCTTTTAAGCAATTAAATTTGTGCGTTTTTTAGATGTCGTAATACATCGAAAACTCAAGCGGATGCGGACGCAGACGAAGCGGTTGAATTTCGTGTTCGCGTTTGTATTTTATCCAACGCTCAATCATTGCAATCGAGAAGACATCGCCTTTGAGCAAGAATTCGTGGTCGGCTTCGAGGGCTTTCAAAGCATCATCCAAAGTTCCGGGCAAGTTTGGCACGTCTTTTAATTCTTCCGGCGACAAATCGTAGATGTCTTTGTCGAGCGGTTCGCCCGGATCAATGCGGTTTTGGATGCCATCCAAACCTGCCATCAAAAGCGCGGCAAATGTCAGATACGGATTGCACGACGGATCTGGCGGTCGAAACTCCAAACGCTTGGCTTTCGGCGAACTCGAAAACATCGGAATTCTTACGGCGGCAGAGCGATTTCTTGCCGAATATGCAAGATTTACCGGTGCTTCAAAGCCCGGAACTAATCTTTTGTAACTGTTGGTCGTCGGCGCGGCAAACGCAACTAAAGCGGGCGCGTGTTTGAGCAATCCGCCAATGTAAAATTTTGCCATTTCCGAAAGTCCGGCGAATTCGTTGCCCGCGAAAAGCGGTTCGCCGTCTTTCCAGAGTGATTGATGACAGTGCATTCCAGATCCGTTATCGCCGTAAATCGGTTTCGGCATAAACGTAACCGTTTTGCCGTGAGCGTAAGCCGTATTTTTAACAACATATTTGAAAAGCATCAAATTATCAGCCGTTTGAAGAAGATTTGAAAACTTAAAG
>CALMEH010000424.1 GCA_937863115.1 uncultured Acidobacteriota bacterium | reverse complement strand
TGTTTTTGATAGTCAGCGTTCCCGAATTGGCAATCGCGCCGCCGTTTTGACCTTTATTCCCGCGAAACAGTGAATTTGAAATCGTCATTGTTCCTTCATTAAAAATCGCGCCGCCGCGACCTGTAAGTGCAGAAAAATTATTCAGAAATTCCGTATTGTTTATCGTCATTGTCGCGTTTGCGGTATTTTTCAAGGCTCCGGCATCATCGGTTGAAGTATTATTGGAAATCGCACAATTATCAATCGTTACAGTTCCGCCATTGTTATCAATCGCTGCTCCGTCATTCGGGGCGGAAAATCTGCCGTCCTGAATCCCGATATTCTGAAAAGTAACATTTGCGCCGGGATTGACCGCAAATACGCGAACACTAAAGCCGCCGCTGACGGTTCTTCGATTCGTGCTGCTATCACCGAAAACCGGATCGGAAGTGATCAACAAAGCTCCGTCATTATTTATGCTCAAAGTGCCGAATGATAAAACAATTGTTTGACCAAAATTCTGCGGAATCGCCAACTGTATTCCGCTGGCAATTCCATCCGTGTTTGCCCGTTGAATTGCTCCGCGGAGAGTGCAATCGTTTGCGATGAATGGATTGCAAGTCGTAATCGTATTGTCATCGCCGCGGTCAACCAAATAATTTTGTGCCTGCACCGAATAGTTAATGCAAAAAAACAAAATGAACAGCATAAACGTAATAAAATTCAGGCGTTTATTTAATTTAATTGATTCGTATATTTTGTTAAAGGTTTCTAACATTTTCTTTATCTCCTCTTTTTTTCTATATCAGTTAGCCAGTCAACATCGGCTCAAACGAAAATATGTTATCTTTCTGAACAAAACCGTTTACACTTGCGGAAAATGCTTCGCCGCGAATTTCAACATCATTAATGATTGTGATTATTAAATTGTTGGAATTGTATCATAGCTTAAATAATACAGATAGTGCATTTTCATTTGGTTTTTTGACAAAAATTAATTTACCGAAGCAAAGTTAATTAATTGAAGCCTGTGCATAAATCGGTCGCGTAGCGACAAATTGAATTTAGCCGTGTAATTTATTGCACGGAAAAGATGAATAATGACTCTTGTCGCGTCAGCGACAAATGAATTATCAGTTTTTTTTCAATCGTCGCTGACGCGACGGGAATTTTTCTTAATCCGACCGTGCAATAAATTACACGGCTAAATTCATTAAACCGCTAACGCGGTAAAAACAAAGACTTTATTTATGCACAGGCTTCAATTAAATATGCGCGTAAATTCACGGGAAAAATTTCTTGATTTTAATTACCGTTGATTTGGGTTAAAATAAATGTTATGAAAATTTACGTTTTGTGCTTTTTGTTTCTCTGCGCGGCGGTTTCCGCGTTTGCCCAAACTCCTTCGCCAACGCCTTTGTTATACAGCGAAAAGATGTTGAAAGAGTTGAAGCAACTGCAACAAGCGGCTTTGAATAGCGATTATGCTTACAAACAAACCGCGTATCTTTGCAACAACATCGGACCGCGTTTGACAGGTTCGCTACAGGCTGAACGCGCAGTGCAATATGTCGCCGAAGAGATGCGAAAACTTGGACTTGAAGTGAAATTGCAAAAACTCGATGTGCCGCATTGGGTTCGCGGGGCGGAAACGGGCGAACTCGTCGAATTTGTCGGAATGGCTGAAGGCACTACGCAAAAAATCGTTCTGACCGCGCTTGGCGGAAGCGTTGCAACTGACGAAAGAGGTTTAGTTGCCGAAATAATCGTCGTCGAAAGTTTTGAGGAATTAAACAGACTTGGGCGCGAAAAGGTTGAAGGGAAAATCGTGCTTTTCAACGTCAAATTTGATAAAACTTTGGCGGATTTAAATCAAGCCGGCGCAGCTTACGGACAAATTGCACAATATCGCGGCGGCGGCGCAATTGCGGCTGGAAGACTCGGCGCAGTCGGGGTTTTGGTTCGTTCCGCGGGCGGTTCACAAAACCGCATCGCGCACACGGGCGCAATGCGCTACGATGAAAAAGTTACAAAAATTCCCGCGGCGGCAGTTCCTTTTGAAGACGCAGAAACGATTGCATATCTCGCCAAAATAGGCAAGGTCAAATTGAAACTCGTTTTAACGCCGAAAACTTTGCCGAATACGACAAGCTACAACGTCATTGCCGATTTAAAAGGAAGCGAAAAGCCAGATGAAATCGTGGTTGTTTCGGGACATCTCGATTCATGGGATTTGGGAACAGGTGCGCTCGATGACGCAGTTGGGGTAGCCGTTGCGATGCAAGTTCCTTTTCTCATCAAACAATTAAAAATAAAACCGAAACGCACAATTCGCGTCGTCGCCTTTATGAACGAAGAAAACGGCTTTGTCGGTGCAACGACTTACGCCAACGAAGCAGATATAAAAAATCATTTTGCCGCCATCGAAGCTGATTTGGGCGCAAGCCACCCGCTCGGATTTATCTTCGCCGGAAAACTCGAAGCCTTACCGTTTTTGCAACCGCTTGCCGATATTTTACGAAGTCAGAGTTCGGGGCAAATTGACTTTCAATCAAGTGCAAGTTCAGACATAAGCACTTTGACTGCAAAAGGTGTTCCCTCGTTCGGACCTTGGTTTGATACGCGAACTTATTTCAATTATCATCACACCGAAGCCGATACTTTCGACAAAGTTAATCCAAAAGAATTACAAGAAAACGGCGGGTTGATGGGGGTTTTGGGCTTTGGGCTTGCTAATTTGGAACAACCGCTTCCGCGCTGAAGTTCAAAGCTTAAGGTTCATAGCTCAAAGTTGCCTTATTTGCCGTTGATTGGTAATCTGAATTTGCAAACTTTGAACCTTGAACTAAAATTATGAACAGACCGCCGCCATATTTTCCGCAAAATCAACTTTCGCCGCCGGACGAAAAGCGTTACCGTAAATTTAAAGTCATTGTCGGATTGGCAATTTTCTTCGCAGTTCTATTGCTCATCGGCGCAGGATTCGGCGTTTATTATTTAATCCGTTGGTTAGTTTGAAGTGAAAGAAAGTCTGATTTCAGATAGTGTCCTACAATAATGTGTTGTTTGGAAAATAACCACGAACCAACACGAAAAGAAGTCAATAAATTCGTTGATTTTGTGTTGATTCGTGGTTATAAAATCTTTGTAACACATTATAGTAGGACACTATCTGATTTCAAACTCTCTTTACAATATTAGTTGGCTTTAAACGAGTTCCTAATTTCTCTTTCCAAAACAACAACTGTTTCACCCAGAACAATCATTGTAATCGGATAAAATGCTTCCTTTGCAGCGGCATCAATTTCCTTGTGAACTTTAGTTTCTTTTCGTCCTTGAACGAGTTTGTATTCGTATGTTTTATTCGATTTCGGGGCGCGTTCCATCAACATAACGAGTTCGGCGGTGATAAATCCCTGCTTGAAAATGATTGTTCGCGGTAGAAGTTGAAAACCTTGCTGGGCTAAATCATTTAGCTCCTTCTCCATAGTTTTAAGCCTCGATGTTGCCAAAACTTTATAGGTGTAAGGTTCGCTGTCGGGGTTTTCAATCCGCTTGAGCAAGATTGACATATCATATTGCTGTGTCGGCGCACCGTAAAGAACGCGAAAACCTTTGGCGGCAACTTCATCGAGTTCCTTTTCCATCGTTGAAATTTTCTTTGTTGAAAGAACGAGATACGATTGGTCATTGTCAACTTGAACTTTGTCTTGTGCAAATGCAGAGAGCGATAAAATAATTGTAAAAATTAATGTAATCAAAAGTTTTTTCATATTGTTTGCAAATTAACCATAAAATCAAACAAAAGCAACAAAAAAAGTCAGTAATTTTGTGGCTTTTTGTGTGATTTAATGGATATAAATTTCCAATAAAAAATCGAGTTCCAATGTTGGAACTCGATTTTGTTTAGCGATTTAATTGCGCGTTTGTTTTTTTCGCCGCTTCTTGCGCGAGTTGTTTGGCTTGCGGCATCAATTCGATGGCGCGGTTTAATTGGGGATCGAAATCATTAAAAACTTGCAACGAAGTTTGCACGCCGTAAGCTGCCATTACAAATTCAGTTCGCAAAGTTCTTTCGATGAATTCACGTTCCTTATCGGCTTGGGCGGGTTGGATTTTATATTTTTCCGCCGCAAATTTTTTGAATGCTTGCCAAAGCGGTTCGGTTATCTGAAAATCGGTTTTTTTGATGTTGTAATCAAACGGAATCGGACGATTTGTTTGAAAAGATTCAAAACCGGTGATGCGCCCGGATTCGACATCAAGTGCGAAAGCAAAAATCGGGTCGAGCAATTTAGATTGAATTCGTCCGCGTTCGGCAGTAATCGTTGATTGTTTGATGGTTTCATCCGGCATAATTCCGCCGCCGCCAAATACTTTTCTACCTGTATCAGTTTTTGTTTCTTGTCCGTTCGGTTTGCGGGGCTGGTTTTCATCGCGCAAACTTCCGCCGTTAGTGTAATAATCGTAAAGACTTCCGCTTGTGTAATCGCGTTGAATCAATCTGCCCGAAGGCGTTTCGTATTTGGCGATTGTCAAAAGAAGCATTGAACCGTATTCGAGCGGAAAAGGAAGCTGAACCAAACCTTTGCCGAAAGTGTTTTCACCTACAATCAATGCGCGGTCGTGGTCTTGAAGCGCACCGGCGAGAATTTCAGAAGCCGAAGCCGGACCGCGATTGACTAACATCACAATCGGAGTTTGATCGGGGCTTGAATTGCTCGATTTATAAACTTGGTTTGCGCCTTCGTATCTTCCTTTTTGAGTTAAAACAACTTGGTCTCGGGCAAGGAAAATATTGGCAATTGAATTTGCCTCACGCACCAAACCGCCGCCGTTTCCGCGTAAATCAACTACGAGTTGCGTCATTCCATCGGCTTTTAATTGCTTCATTGCTTCGCGGAATTCATTCGCTGTGGTTTGATAAAACCCTGTCGTCATCGCAATGTAACCGACTCCGGGACGAATCATATAAACTTCGGGAATCGAAGGTTGCGGAATGGCATCGCGGATAATTTCGACGGTTTGTTTTTTGCCGTTGCCTTTTTCAACCGTAACTTTTGCCATCGTTCCGCGAGGTCCACGCAGGTTACTGCTGACATCGCGTTGCGGAATTCCGAGCATTGATTTTCCGTTGACATCTAAAATTTTATCGCCGTATTCCAATCCTGCACGATTTGCCGGCGCGTCTTGAAACGTCGCTTTGATATATGTTGCAATAGTTTTTCCGTCTTTATCGCGCAATTCGCCGATGGTTGCGCCGATGCCGAAATATTGCGCCGATTGTTCCGTGCGAAATTCTTCAAACTCTTTTGCATCAAAATAATTCGAATGCGGGTCGAGTGTGTGAAGCATCGTTTCTATGGAAGATTTGAAAAGCTCGTTATAATCGAGCGATTTGGCATCAACATAATTATCTTGAATAATCGTCAAAGCCTCCGCCATATCCTGCTCAATTTTTTCGGCGGTTACAGGATTTGAATTGTTGGTTTTTGAAACAATTTGATTTTTTGTCGGACTTTTCGGACCATCACCTGCCGATTGCGGAACGGCGTTTGAAAATAATACGAAAATCAAAAGAATACTGCACAATGAAAGCGAACTTTTTTTCACTACAAAAATCTCCTAGAATAAATGAATGCGGAAAATAGATATTTTCACAAAAAATGATAACATCTGTTTGAAGAAAAAGCGATAAAAAGAGTTGCACGGATATAAAGAAATAAATTTACAAATAAAATTGAAAAAAACATAGATTGCAAATTAGAAAATGTCCCATTTATTAGAAGTCCATAATTTGGAAACGCAATTTCCGACACGCGCCGGATTAGTTAAAGCGGTCAATGACGTTAGTTTTTATGTCAAAGAAGGCGAATTGCTCGGCTTGGTTGGCGAATCGGGCTGTGGAAAATCAATCACTGCCTTGTCGGTGATGCGGCTGATTTCCGAGACAGGAAAAATAGTTGGCGGCTCAATTAAATTTAAAGGCGAAGAATTGACCACGGCAAGCGCAGAACGTATGCGTGAGATTCGCGGCGACGATATTTCGATGATTTTTCAAGACCCGATGACTTCGCTAAATCCAGTTTTTACCGTTGGCGAACAAATCTCTGAGGCATTGCGTCTGCATCGAAAATTAAACAAAAAAGATGCTTGGAATGCGGCAATTGAAGCGATGAAGGAAGTTTCAATTCCTTCGCCCGAACGTCGGGTAAATGATTATCCGCACCAACTTTCAGGCGGAATGCGTCAGCGTGTAATGATTGCGATGGCTTTGGCTTGTAATCCAGAACTTTTAATTGCAGACGAACCGACAACTGCGTTGGACGTAACCATTCAGGCGCAAATTCTTGAACTTTTGGATGAATTAAGACGCACTCGAAAACTTGCCGTGTTGTTGATTACACACGATTTAGGTGTGGTCGCTGAAGTTGCTGATAGAGTATGCGTAATGTATACCGGCAAAATCGTTGAAGAATCGGGCGTGGACGAGATTTTTGAAAAGCCAAAACATCCCTATACACAAGGTTTATTAAAATCCGTGCCTAAACTTTCGAGCGCAAAGATCGCCAAAGTTTCTCGTCTGCAAACGATTGACGGAACAGTTCCAAGTCCGACAAATCTGCCAAACGGCTGTCATTTCGCACCGCGTTGCGAACACACGATGGATATTTGCGTTTCCGGCACGATTCCGCTTTACGAATTGGCAAACGATGTTAAAGTTCGCTGCGTTTTATATGATGAAAAACGAAAATTTGAAATCGCCAGACACAAAACTCTAGCAGCGCAAACTTAAAAAGAAATTTATCAAGATGTAAACTCTGAAGTCACTAAGTTACAACATTTTGTTAAAATTGAGAGAAATAGATTATGAAATTAATTAAAAGCATTTTACTGATTTGTATGATATTGATTATCGGTGCTTTTGGACAAATTCTTCAACAAGAAAGTAAAGAGTTTTCAAGTCCGAATTTTGAAAAAACTTACAAAATTTTAGAAAGCAAACCAAATTGGTTATTTTCAGAGATTGATTTCTGCCCATTTGATGTTTTTCCGAAAACTGTTGAGTCTAAAAGGTATTTGCCAGATGCTTGTGATAAAAATGCAAATGTTTGCTTAAATAATTGTAAAAATAATGATGGCATGGCTTGCTATACCTTAGCCATTTTAATTCAAAGCAAAAAATCTCCGAATCAAGATTATTCTGAAGCACTTTTTTTACGAGCTTGTAAATTAGGGGTGATTTCCGGTTGCACGAACCGTGCGGCAAGAATTTTAAATGATAAACCTGATGATGATAAGTCTGTAAAATGCGCCGTTGATACATTTGAAAAAACGTGTGATGAAGATGATGCGTGGGGTTGCACGATGTTTGGTTTTTCTTTGTATTTAGGTAAAGGTCGCCCTCAGGACTTTGAAAAAGCCCTTAAAGTTTTACCTAAAGGATGTAAATTCGGGGAAGAAGATCCGGCTTGTCAGATGGCTAATCAAATAATTGATGAAATAAAAAAGATTAAAAATAAAACAACAGATTAATGACAGCAACACAAACTCAAAAAAAAGAATTAGTTAAAATCAAAAATCTCGTCAAACATTTTCCCGTCGAGGATTCGGATGATGTCGTGCGGGCGGTTGATGATGTTTCGTTTGATATTTTGGCGGGTGAAACTCTCGGTTTGGTTGGTGAATCGGGTTGCGGAAAATCAACGGTCGGACGTTGTATTTTGCGGCTTCACGAACCGACGAGAGGGGAAGTTTGGTTTGAAGGTCAAAACATAATCGGTTTGCCGAACAAACAAATGCAAGGTTTGCGGCGCGAAATGCAGATTATTTTCCAAGATCCGTATGCATCGCTAAATCCGCGTCTTTCGATACTTTCGATCGTTTCCGAACCGTTGAAAATTCACGGCATTGGCAACA
>CALMEH010000423.1 GCA_937863115.1 uncultured Acidobacteriota bacterium | reverse complement strand
CGTTAATCATCGGAAACCAAAGCCGCCCATCGCTTGCCCGCAATCCGGCATTTTGAGAACCGCCGTTGCCTTCGCTCGTCATCATTCCATCCGCAGTTGTGTAAGCCGAGCAGTAAATCTTTTTAACGCGCCCATTGGCAAAATCGTCGAGCATTTGACGATTAACGGAAAAAATTCCGCGATTGCCAAGCATCCAAAAATTATTATCGTCATCAACTAGAATCCGCGAAACGATGTCGTCGAAAAGTCCGTCTTTGGTCGTAATATGCGTAATTTCACCGTCACGCAGACGATTCAACCCGCCGCCGTAAGTGCCAATCCAAATCGTGCCGTCCGAGTCTTCATAAATGTCGCGGACATAATCGTTAGACAAACCGTTTGCGGTCGTGTATTTCGTAAATTCGCCGTTTTGCAAACGACTTACTCCGGCAGCTGTGCCGAACCATATTGCACCGTCGCGTGTTTCGGCAACGATGTTCACATTATCGGCAAGCAAGCCATTTTGTTGTGTGTAGGTCGCAATAATTTTGTTATCGGCGACTTCGTGAATACCGCAACTCTGACACCCGAACCAGAGATGTTTGCGGCTATCTTCAAAAATATTGTTAGCCGATGAAGTTTTCTCCGTCGAAAGGTCGGTTCGCAAGGTAAATTTCCCGTCCCGATAGCTTTGCAAACCTTCGGACGTATTGGTCCAGAGCGTGCCGTCACTGCCCATAAACAATGCGCCGCGCTGCCAATAGTTCGGTTGCGTTTCAATTTCAGGCGCGAAGACATCTATTTTTCCATCTTTCCAACGCACTAATCCTTTGTTAGTAGCAATCCAGATATTGCCTTGTCTGTCTTCGACAATTGACCCGGCACTATTTGCAGGGAAACCGTTTTCGGCGGTCAAAGTCTGCACCCGTTGAGGTAGAAACCTGATGAGACCGTCAGCGATGCGTCCGAGCCACATATTTCCTTCACGGTCGAAAAATGTAACCCGGGCGCTTTGGGCTTCGGCTTTATTAACCTCGAATGTTTCGATTTGTTCGCCGGTAACTTTGTAAAGTTTATCTCTGACTGTAAACCATAAATTATTTTCAGCATCTTTTGCCAAGCTGAAGAAATCGTTTTTGGAAATTCCTTTTATCAGTGGTTTGTAAATGCCGTTTTGATAAATCCCAACCCCTTCGTCGGTTGAAACCCAGATTCCGCCGTTCGGACTTACCTCGAAATTTGAAATTTGAAAATTCCCGACCGATTCGAAGCGGAATTTTCCGTTTTCGTATTTCCCCAATTTATTTCCTGAAATAATCCAGTATTTTCCTTCCTTATCCTGCCGAACTTTACTTGCGCCCAAACCGAAGTTTTCGATTTTGCAACCGACAGGTGTGCAAGTCTGCAATTTCGATGCATTACTTACCCAAATAACGTTTTTATCGTCAAGGAACAAATCGTTGATAACGTTGTTATTAATCTTATTTCCATCATCAATCAAAGAAAATTCACCTTTTCGGTAGTTGATGATTTCGCCTCTTTCTGTGCCAATCCAGAGCGTTCCTTCACGGTCAGTCGTCAGAGCCGTGATGCGGTTGCTTTTGAGTGCGGGTGTGTTGGAAGACGTATAAATTTTAAACCTCACGCCATCAAACCGCGCCAGACCGCCGAAAGTTCCGAGCCACAAATAACCATCGGGCGTTTGTGTAATCGCCACGATGGAGTTTTGTGGTAAACCGTTTTCGGTCGTCCATTGAGTTTGCAAAAAATTCTGTTTGTTTTGCTCTGCATTGACAGCAAAAACAAAGACCAAAACAAGCAAAATTTGCCAAATATAAAAGCGCATTTTTTCCGGCTCAGTGATAATATATTTAAAGTTGATTTTTACAACTTATATGGAATTTTTGTGATAACACACAATCCATCTTTAGCCATCGAATAATTTACCAAACAGGTTTTGCAAACAGCAAACTTGTTTAAATTATTGACAGATAATACAGCTACGGAAGTTATGTAATCATTCGAGAGTTTTTCAAAAATACAGGGATGTTTTGAAAATATAACTTTATTCGCCATTTTAGGCAACCGCCGAAACTTGATGTCGAAAATGCAGATGAAAGTTTTTGTGAAAAATATGGATATTTTAGGAAATAAGCCGCCGGAAGATGAAGATATTGATATGTTGGTTTGCGTGCCTGTCGCGGGCGGAGCGCGTCCGGTTTATGGAAGTATCCGCGCCGCTTGTCATCAATGCAAATCGGCGGTTTGGGTTTCGGTTTCGGGGCAAAATGTTTTGCAGACGCGCAAAGATTTGCGCCCGTTTTGTATGGATTGCGCCACAAAGGAAATGGAAACTACGGATGAAGAAATCAAAGCTGAAATCGTTCCCGGCGGCATCGAAGAACTCAAAAGACATTTTTTGAAAATTGATGAAAATTGAAGTTGTCCGTTGTCCGTCGTCAGTTGTCCGTTGCAAAGAAAAACAACTTCCGACGGGCAACGGACAACTAACAAAATTATGCAATCATTAGAAACTCTCGAATATAAAAAACTTTGCCGTCTAATTTCGCGTTACGCACAAACGCCGACGGGCAAAGCGCGGCTTGAAAATCTCGCGCCGATATGTTCGCGGATTGAACTTGAAAAAGACATAAAGGCAATCGCGGAAACGATTTTACTCAATGAAGAAAAACAAGTTTCGTGGTCGTTTAGCGGACTCGAAGACCCAAGCAATGCGATAGCGATTTTGCGAATTAAAAACGCAACGCTCGAACCGATAATTTTGCTTGAATTGACACGAGTTTGCAATCAGGCACTTTTTGCGCGTTCGGCAATTTCGCCCGAAAAAGAATTTGCGCCGGTTTTGTGGGAAATTGTCGAAAATATTCCGCCGTCGCTATTTGCGGCGATTGAT
>CALMEH010000422.1 GCA_937863115.1 uncultured Acidobacteriota bacterium | reverse complement strand
GTTTTAGCCGCCTAAAGGCGGGACTCCCAACGGGTGGCGCAACATTTATTTTGGACAATTTTGATTTTGCTGTGTTGCGCCCTCGTTACACCGGCGCAGGAAGAAAGCTATTACGGCACAACGGACGTGAAATTTTTCCGCGAGCAGCGCGATAAGGAATTCCGCGCTGACGGTTCGCCGCTTCTTTACGAAGATTACAAAAAATTTCAAGGTTTGAATTATTACGAGGTGGACGATAATTTCCGCGTCAAAGCGAAATTTACAAAAACGCCCGACGAAAAGTATTTTATGATGCCGACATCTTCGGGCATTGCGGCAAAATATAAAAAAGTCGGCATTTTGACATTCAAAATCGGTGAAAAAGAATTAACGCTTGCCGCGTATCAAGACAGCCGCGCCGAAACTGATGAATGGTGGCGCAAAAGATACGGCGGCGCATATTTCGTCCCGTTTAAGGATTTAACCAACAGCAAAGAAACTTACAGCGGCGGACGTTATATTTATTTGAAAATTCCAGAAAAAGACGAAACGATTTTGGATTTTAATTTAACATTCAATCCATCGTGCGCTTACGGAAACGACCGTTACAGTTGCCCGATTCCGCCGAAGGAAAATTTTTTACAAGCAGAAATAAAAGCCGGAGAAAAGAGTTTTGAATATTCCGGCAAAACGCAAAAATGAACACGATTTTATTAATGGATTTAATCAAACCCGACCCGAATATCGCGGCGGTTCTGCCCGAAATGATTGTTGCGATTGCCGGAATTTTGGCGATGCTTTACGATAGTTTCGTGCCGAAGCAACGCTATGTTACGGGCGCGATTTCGCTTATCGGTTTGGCAATTTCGGCAATTTTTCTTTATTCGATGTGGGGCGATTTGCCCGAAACGAGTTGGAACGGAATGGTTGCCAACGACAATTTGCGGATGAGTTTTTCGTTTGTCGCGCTGTTCGTTTCGGCGATGACGATTCTAGTTTCGTCCGTTTGGATTGACCGCGAAAAAGTTCCCGTCGGCGAATATCACGCGCTTTTGATGTTTGCGACTTTCGGGATGATGTTTATGGCTTCGGGAAACGATTTGGTGATTATGTTTCTCGGTCTGGAAACGCTTTCGATTGCAACGTATGTAATGGCTGGACTTCGCAAAGGCGATTTGAAATCAAACGAATCGGCGATGAAATATTTTATTCTCGGCTCGTTTGCATCGGCATTTTTGCTTTACGGAATGGCTTTGATTTACGGCGCGACCGGTGCGACAAACATCACGGAAATCGCCGCCAAAGTTGCCAGCCCGAACTTCCCTGCTTTGCTTCTCGTTGGCGGCGCGATGCTGATTGTCGGTTTCGGTTTTAAGGTTGCGACTGTTCCATTTCACGTTTGGACACCGGACGTTTATGAAGGTGCGCCGTCGCCCGTTACGGCGTTTATGATGGCAGGACCGAAAGCCGCCGCATTTGCTTCGTTTGTCAGAATCTTTGTTCTCGGTTTTCCGCTTGTCGCAAGTGTTCCGGCAGCAGTTTTCCTGCACGAATCGTGGATTACTGCTTTAACTGTAATGGCGATATTGACAATGACGCTCGGAAACATTGCGGCGATTGTTCAAAATAACGTCAAGCGAATGTTGGCTTATTCGTCAATCGCTCACGCCGGATATACTTTGGTCGGATTTATCGGTGCCGGAATGGCGAAAACGCCCGAAGCGCGTGATGCCGCAATTGCTTCGGTCGCATTTTATATGCTGACTTACGCTGTTACGAATCTTGGTGCGATGGCGATTGTTACGCTTCTTGGGCAGAAAAACGATAGACGAACAGAGTTTGAAGATTACAACGGCATCGGCTTCAAATCGCCTGTTTTGGCGTTTTCGTTGTCGCTCTTTATGCTTTCGCTTTTGGGATTGCCTTTGACCGCCGGATTTATGGGCAAGGTTTTGGTTTTCCGTCCCGCGCTCGAAGCCGGAAATTTGATGTTAGCGGTTTTGGTTGTCGTTGCCGTCGTCAACACAGCGATTTCGGCTTATTATTATTTGCGTCTGATTGTCGTGATGTTTTTCCGCGAACGCACAACCGACTGGACTGCACCGAAAATTCCTTTTGCAATCGGCGCGGCTTTGGTAATTGCGATTGCGGGCGTTTTTTATTTCGGAATTTTCAGCAACGGCGTAATTGAAAAATTCTCGAAATCCGCGCCTATTCAATCGGCGCAAGTGAAATAATGAAGTTCGTTGACGTTGAAAATTGGAACAGAAAAACCACTTTTGAGTTTTTCAAAGATTACGAAGACCCATTTTTCAATCTGACGGCGAATTTGGATGCAACGCGGCTTTACCGGTTTTGTAAGGAAAATAATCTGCTTTTTTCGTTGGCGAATCTTTTTTATTCGTTGCAGACGGCGAATGAAATAAAAGAGTTTCGCTTTCGTTTGATTGACGAAAGCGTCGCCGAATTTGAAACGATTCACGCAACGCAGACCTTTCTAAACGATGATGAAACCTTTTCGTTTTCTTATTATGAAAACAAAACAAGCGTCTTTGAATTTAACGAAGCCGGAAAAAGCGCACTTGAAAAATACAGAAAATTGAAAACTTTCGACGTTGAAAACGAGCGGCTTGATTTGATTTATTATTCCGTAATTCCTTGGGTTTCGTTCACGAGTTTCAAACACGCCACGCGGCTCGACAGACGGCAGAGTGTTCCGCGAATGGTTTTCGGAAAGATGTTTGACGAAGGCGAAAAAAAGAAATTGCCGCATTCGGTTGAAGTTCACCACGCGCTTTGTGATGGCATTCACGTTGGCAAATATTTTCTCGCATTGCAGGAGAAATTTGATAATCCGGTTTGATTTTCCGATGGAAAAATTACATCGTTGAGCGTTTTTTAATAATGGTATATGGAAATTGCGAATGAAATTCGGGAAAAGCTCGGCGGCGAATGGCTTGCCGCTATTTACCGTGAAAAAGTTCGCACACAACGCACACGAGCCTATCATTTGGAAGTTCCGGCGGCAGAAAATCGGGCTGAAATTCAGCACACGCTTCTCGGCATTGAATTAAAAGTCGGGAATAATCGCTTCGCTTGCCCTGATTTATCAACGGCGAGATATTTGCAGATTTTCGCTCGAATCGGTTGCACGCAAATTGCCGTGCCTTACGATATTACGAAAATTTCGCATCTTGCAGACGAACTCGAATCTTCGTGGCACAAAATTATTTTGATTTTTGAAGAATCGGTAAAAGATAAAATCGCCAGCGCAAAAGGCAGATTGCGTTCGGCGTTGATAAAAGAAGTTCGCACCGAAATCGAAGAAATCGGTGCGGGTTCATTAATGCCAGAATTTAAGCAATCCACAAAACAGCGAAAGTAAAAAAGCAAAAGTATAGAAACAAAAGAGCATCTTACTTTTGCCGTTCGCGTTACAATCTCTTAAAATGGTAACGCGAAACGATTACGAGTTTTATTAAATTATGTTGGACGCAGGAACAATTTCGAGAAAAGAAGAAACGGCAAATTTGCCGTTTCCTTACAGCAAACAACCTTTTTGCCGCTATGAACCAATTGAGAAGAAAATTTCTCACGCCAAGGTTTTAATCGTCAACGATCTTTTGCGTTATGACTCGGATATGTCTGACACGGCGCGTGAAGAGTTAAATGTTGCCGGAACGAAAAAGCGTCTGCGGTTTGAAAATATGGTTTCGGGTATGGCGTGCAACAATATTGCCCGAAATGTTCAGCGTTTGGTGAAAAATCCGAAGGTTTTGACTGTTCATCTTTCGGAATTGGCAGAAGCCGCCGAAGCGTATAACCCCGATGCAATCGTGATGAGCGGAACTTTTTCCGATTTTGATTATTACAATCCTGAACATATCGAAAAAGCCACGCGATTTTTGGCGAAAACTAAAATTCCGGTTTTGGCGATTTGCGGGGCGCATCAGCTTGTCGCAATGTGTTTCGGCGGAACTTTGAAAACGCTCGATCATCTTACGCCGCAGGAAAAACGCGATGGAAGAGTTGTCGAATATCAATACAGATTCATTAAAATCACGGACACGACCGACCCGATTTTTGCCGGAATTTCTTCAAACGATAACAGCCAAGAAAGCCGCGTTTGGCAAGATTACACTTTGCAAGACGATATTTTGCGCGTTTGGCAAAATCACGGTTTGCAAGTCGAAGGTGTTCCCGAAGGTTTTAAATTGTTGGCGACATCCTATCTCTGCAAAAATCAAATGATGGTCAGAAATAATAAGGGACAGCTAATCTATTGCGTCCAATTTCATCTCGAAAAATCGTTTGAAGATTGGAGCAAAAATCCGACACGCTGGCAACATCAAAACGAATCGCGCGATGGACGAATTTTGTTTGAGAATTTTCTGAAACTTGCACTCGAACATCAAAAATAAAGTAAAAAAGCATCAATCATGAATATATTTTCATAATCAAACGCTTTTTAAGTAGTCGAGCAGATTCAACAATGCAGAAACACGCACGAAGTAAGTGTTTAAGTGATTGAAATACCACACACTTAATTCGTGCGTGTTTCTGCAAAGCTTCAACTTTTTACTTTTTGCCTTTTACCCTTTAATCGTTCACACGCTCAAATCCGGTGAAGCTGATGTAATAGACAAATGGTGTTGCCGGCGGCAGACGACGCACATCAGTAAAAGATTCTTCAAATGTCCAATCGCGTATCGGTGCTTTATAAACCGTATTGCAGCAGGTAAATCGTCCGTTACTATTAAATGAATTGAAGAGATTGATCATCGAACCCGAATAATTCAACCGCTGGTTAGTCCATGATTCGTTAAAACGAATCAAATTATTGAGTCCGCCATTGTAGCCTTGGAATGACATTGTCGGACTCGGCGCAGAAGCCGCCAGCGAATCGCCCGAAATCATTGCAAAACGCATCAATGTATTCGATGCGACACGACTGTCGGGAGCATTCGGAAAGGCAAAACTACGCGCATCCGACCAACTGTTTGAAAGAGCCGTTACTGAGTCGCCAATAACCGAAGCCGGAATATGCAAAGCAGAATTTAAAGGCGAGTAGGCGGTTGATAAAGTTACATTCGGACTGGTTGCCAAAGTTGCGCTTGTCGCATTGTAATTACCTTGGACATAAATTCCGTTTTCCGAAGCAAAGGTAAATCCTTTGGTGTTTGCCGGAGTCGTCGTGTCATAATTTCCCGGCAAAGTTGACCCGTTAATCAGACGAACTGCGCGGCGATAATATTTATGGTCGGTTACTGCGGACAGCCCAGCTTCCGATTTGGAATCCGGTGTCGGAGCTTCATTTACTGTATCAACATCAATGGTGCCGTTGTTGTCTAAATCTTCTTCGACCAACGCATTCGAATTCGGATTAACGTCTTCCATTTTGTATTTTCCATCAAAATTATTATCACCGCGTCGGTCGGAAACATAAACTACCCAACCGCGATTCGATACGACATTCGTGCTTTTCAAACCGACACCGCCATTTGACACAGCAAAAGGTGTGTTCGTTGGAAATTTGCCGTCCCAATCTCCCTTCAAAAAGTTTCGCAAATTGGCAACGTCAATATCTATCGAACTCATTACACCATTTTGATACACATAATTGGCGGTCAAATCCGTAGTATTGTCGTAGCGGTTTCCTTCGCGTGTGTCGAAAAGCTGTATCGGAAAAGGAACAATCGCAACTCTGGTTGACCAGTTATCGAAAGTTGCTAATTTAAGGTGCTGAGTTTCAATGTTTGAAACCGTTGTTGAGCCAAGCGGCGTAGCGAAAGCGTCGTCCGCCGTGCTTGTTGACATACAGGTAATCGTGTTGCAGGTGGTAGCAATACTTTTATTTCTAACTACGAAGTTATATGTGCCGGAGCCGATAGTCTGACTGGTTAAATACTGTGTCGAAGTCGGATTCGGAATCGCGCTTCCCTGAATAGCAAAACGCTGTAATTTGATAATGGAGCGCGAATCATTAGTTGTAGTATATAAGTCGGATGTCAAACCTGACCTTGAAACTTTGAGATTTGTCGGTGTTGACGCGGTAATTATCGGCTCAGTTACGCCGAGGCTCAGTATATCTTGCGTAATATCTTTCGTAATCGGTTTTCCGTTGTTGTAATCAAAATCCACGAGTTCGACCTTAATCCAAACTTCGCGCCCGCTGACCGCCAAACGGTTGCCGTTAAGTGCAGTTGCCAAATAACCGTCAGTCATCGCCAGCGGTTGATAACCGAGCGACGTAAGTAAAGTTCCGTCGAGTCTGACTCCGCAAGCCGTTGTTACGGTAGCACACTGCGGTAATTTATCTTTTGAATCCGCCAAACTGATGCGGATTCCTTCGCGGTTTGCATAACGCTCGCGTGATTTTATGTAGTTATCTTCCGTTGCCGTCGTAATTGCAGTTACAGTTCCGGCGACATTGTCTTTATCGCCAACATTTTTGCCTCGTCTAATGATGTCCACCAAAGGATTAATTGGCAATGTCAGTTGTTTTGCCTTAATAACTACATTATTTTCAAAGTTCGGTGCAATGGCTGTCCAATTGGAATTGTTAGTGCAAGTCGGATACGGGAAATTTCGTCCTGTGTTATCTACTAAAACGCCGCCGCCGATTGTCGAACCGCAAGTCGCACTACCGCTGTTATACGGAATTTGAGTGT
>CALMEH010000421.1 GCA_937863115.1 uncultured Acidobacteriota bacterium | reverse complement strand
TTATATTTTTCGGCAATTTGTTCGGGCGCGAAAAAATGTTCGGCAATAGCATTCGCCAAAATCTCTGCACTTTGGAGTGCCATCAACATACCGCTGCCCGTAAAAGGGTCAATAAACGCCGCCGCATCACCAACCGCGAAAAGATTTTTTGCCGGATTCAGATTTTTCACGCCGAAGCCGTCAACCGAAACCGCCAGCCAATCGAAAACAGGCTTTGAATTTTCCATCATTTTCCGCGCCCGCACATTTTCAAAAATTACGTTTTCGACAATCTTTTCGGCATTTGAATTAAATTCTTTGACAACTTCGGATTTAATCAAAAAACAATGATTCGCCCGCGCCTTTTCAACATAACTCAAACCGCCGTAACCGCCGCGAAAAAAATAAATTTCGCACCGACCTTTTTCTAAATTGACATTTTCGAGATGCGTCTTAAAACCGACTAATTTTGGTTTTTGGTCTTTGGTTTTTGGTCTTTGCGTCTTCGCGTCTTTGCGTCTTTGCGTTAAGAAATTCTTCTCTGCCAATTTGCCCAAAACATTCGCCCGACCTGTCGCGTCAATCGTCAAATCTGCGGCAATTTCAAAAGTTTCGCCCATTTTCGATTTAACTTTCACGCCGCAAACCGTTTCGTTTTCAATTAATAATCCGACAACTTGCGTTTCTTCCAAAACCTTTACGCCAAGCGATTTTGCTTTTTCCAAAAGTTTCAAATCCATTTCGGCACGGCTGATGCTCAAAGCCGAAGTTTCGCCGATAAACCATTGGCTCGGAACATTTACGCTTTTTCCATTGGGCGCATAAAAAACGGTTTCCGAAATTCTGTCGCCACCGATTGAGAACATTTCGCTCAAAACTGCCAAGTCCCGAAAATGCTCCAAACATTCGGGCGAAACGAATTCGCCACAAAGTTTATGACGCGGAAATTTATCGCGTTCAATCAAGCAAACATTAAAATTTTGCATTGCCAAACGACACGCTAAGCTCGCGCCCGCCGGACCCGCGCCGACGATTGTTATTTGCGATTTGCGATTTGCGATTTGCGATTTCATTATAAATTTTACATTTTTCATTCTACATTAATCTTCAAAAAGAACGGACGGATTTTTGAAAAAACAATGAATAATTTAGAATGTAAAATGTAAAATTTCCGCGATTCCTAACATTATGAAAATCATTCCGCTTTCAATTCCAACGCCTTTTTATGTCGGCGATGTGAATATTTATTTAATTAAAGAAGATCCGCTCACGTTGATTGATGCCGGACCAAAAACGGCGGAAGCGGCAAAAGTTTTGCGCGAAAAACTGCGTCGTGAAGGCGTTGATTTTGCAGACATTCGGCGCATTGTTTTGACACACGCGCACGAAGATCATTGCGGACTTGCGCGGCAAATCCGCGATGAAGCAAAAAACGCCGAAATTCTTGTGCATAATTGGGAAACCGGACATCTTTTCGGAAGATTGGCTCGTGAAGAACATCGAAAATTAATGATTCGCGCCGGAGTTCCCGAAACGGTTTTTGATGAAATGCAAGCGATGTATGCGGAAATTTCGCTTTTGACCGATGCTTTATCTGACGGTGAATTTTCGCAATTGAATGACGAACAAGAAATCGAATTTTCGGGCGGAATGCTGAAAGTTTTGCACACGCCCGGACACACGCCCGGCTCGTGTTCTTTTCTAAGAGAAGCAAATCGGACAATCATTGTCGGCGATTGTGTTTTGAAACGCATTACGCCGAATCCGATTGTCGCGCCCGACCCGTTTGACGCAAATCGGCGTTTCAAATCTCTTGGCGAATATCTCGTGTCGCTTGCCAAAATTCGCAGTTATTCGCCGACGCTGATTTACGGCGGACACGGCGAACCGATCACGGATTTTGAAGAAATCTTTAATCGTTATGTTCGCTCGATTGACGAACGCCAACGCAATGTTATTTCACTCATCTCAAAAAATGGCGCAACCGCTTTTGATATTGCCCAAAAACTTTTCCCGAATTCGATTAACTCGGACGTTCACCGTTTTTTGGCAATTTCCGAATCAATCGCGCACCTCGATTACGCCGAACAAACAGGCAAAATCACTGTTGAATTCAAAGACGGCGTGGAGATTTATAGAAAGCTGTGAGGACGATGCGACGATGAGACGGAGTGACGTAAAGATTAAGAATAGTTGATTTTATTCAAAGATTTTTCTTTCTCTACTTTTTCTGCATCTTTTTTTTCCAGCGATGACATTTTTTAATCAATTTTCTCGTTTAACAATATGAAGGCAAAAATTTTGCCGGAATTTTGATGAAAGGAGAAGATGAAAAAAATGAAAATTACGATGCTGACGTTTGGTTTAATGGTTTTCGGTTTTTTGTTCGGCACAGTTCAAGCACAGACGATTTTGGAAGACTTGCTCCCGAAAGACAGAGAAACTGCCGGAATCAAACGAATTCCCCAATTTGTAATTGATTCCAAAACAATGGGTGCGTTTTATGAACGGCGGGAATTATTTTCCTCCGAAGCGCAAGTCATTTCGGATGACAATGTTTTAAAAAATGCGGTCAGCGACGGCGTTTTGCTGACTTTGGATAAATCGGTTATGCGGCAAATCGGGCAAGACAGTCCGCAATATCTCGCGGTGCCGGTGCCGGACGGCAAAGGTGGCATTATTGAACTCGAACTTATTAAGGTAAATATTTTCGCTGAAGGTTTTAAGGTCGAAACTTCTGCACCGACAAGCGAAAATTACCAAAAAGGTTTGGGCGTTCACTATCGCGGAATGATTAAGGGCGAACCGCTTTCGTTGGTTGCCATCAGCATTTTTGAAAACGAAATAATGGGCAATATCCGTTCAAAAACGCTCGGAAATTCGTCTCTCGGCAGATTGTCAGGAGATAACCCAAACGATACTCACATATTTTTTGACACGAAAAAACTGAAAACGCGCCCCGAAAATTTCTGCAATGTCAGAAGCACGCAAAGCGAAGCCGCATCGCTTCCGCTGATGCCGGAACAGGCAGAAAACGAGCTTCTGGTGCGAACTGTCCGCATCTATGTCGAAGCAAATTTTGACGTTTTTCAAAATAAAGGCTCGGTTGCCGCAACTTTGGCTTACGTTGCCGGATTTTTCAATCAATCGGCGACACTTTTTGCCAACGACGGGATATTCGTTTCGCTGTCGGAAACTTTTGTTTGGAATTCCGCAAGTCCCTACGGCGCGACAACCGATGCGGGCGTTCATTTGAACGCGTTCAC
>CALMEH010000420.1 GCA_937863115.1 uncultured Acidobacteriota bacterium | reverse complement strand
CCGCGTCATCGAAGTTACCGAAAACGAACCTTCGTTGATCGCGTCCATCATCGTATGCGAATGGGCATCAATAATGCCCGGCGTTACAAATTTGCCCGTCGCATCAATGGTTTGCGCGTTTGCTGACGCTTTCAAATTCTTTCCGATTTTCGCAATTTTGCCGTTTTGAATCAAAATATCCGTATTTTCCAACGTGCCTTTCGCGGCAGTCAGAATCGTTGCATTTCGAATCAAAACTTCGGTTTTCGACTGCGCCGAAACTATAATTTTTTACTTTTTACTTTTTATTTATGGAATCTTCGTTCCAGAAATCGGCACTGCACCTTGCGGCGAATCGAGTGTGCCGGTAAATCCGTTGCCCGACGTTTTGGCGTTGATGTTTATATCAAAAGTTTGACCGCCGAATTGAACGGTTGTCGCAAAACTGAAACCGTCTGCCAGGGCTTTGCCGTCTTTAATTTGCGACGTGCCGAGTTGCGTCTGCATAGTTCCCGTAATTGTCGCGCCTTGCTGAATCAAATTCATCGTTCCCGTTAAGGTTTGACCCGGAACATCAATCGAAATATTATAATTTCCGCCGACTTGGGCGATGTTCGTATTTCCGCCCGTTGTGGTTGTGTTCATGGTTCGCGGTCTTTCTCTTTGCTCAAACAATTTACCGTCAACAAAAATATGCGTAAATGTTCGGTCTTTTGAAAAAATATCGCCGCGAACAACAGTTAAATTTGCGATTTTTCCGGCTTCAATCGAACCTAAGCGATTGTCAACGCCAAAGATTTCCGCCGCGCCCAAAGTCATTGCACGAATCGCCGCGCCTTTATCCAAACCATTTTCAACTGCCTTGTTTGCATTCGTCAAAAAATCATTTAAATTCGTCATTCCGCCCGAATGAAACGCGAATTTCACACCTGCTGTGGCAAGTATTCCTGCGCCTTTCGGAACTTCGGCACGAAGTCTTAAAAGTTGTAATGGTTCGGCATCTGCTTCGGTCGAGGCTGCTGTTGTGCGCTTCGGAAAATTGAGTGAAAGAAGCACGGGAACATTTTGTTTTTTCAATCTGTCCGCAACCTTCCACGCTTCAAAACCGCCCGAAATAATCGCTTTCAGATTAAATTCATTTGCCAAATCCAAAGCGCGGATAATTTCGATTTCCGTATTCGCATTAAATATCAAAGGCATTGTGCCATTCACAACCGGAATCAGCGCATCGAGCGACGCATCGGCATCGGGGCGTTTCATCCCACGCGGATTTTTGTCGTAGTTTTTCCGCATTTCGTCCAGTCTTTTTGCGTCGTAAAGCATCTGCCGAAGCGCGGAAATCGTTCCCATCAGTGATGTCGGATACGCGCCGCCACGAGCCGTAGTGAAAGTGAAATGCTGTGCAAAAGGCGCACGGATTATCATTTCCGAAACCGAATTTCCCGACAAATTTATAATCGCCGATTGCCCGTTAAAAACGCCTTCACGCTGGACAGTCAGCACAGTCGTAAATCCGGCGTTGCGGTTATTGTCAAATTGTGCGTCGCCCGCTTTTAATTGCGAAACAACTGACTCTTCAGGTCTTACGCCTTCGGGAAAATTTGAATTTGAAACGGATTGCGATTGTTGTTGTGGATTTCGCGGCTGTATGCCGAGCGCGGTATTTGCGTCGAAAAACCCCGGATAAACGGTCAAACCGCTCGCGTCAATGACACGCGCATCCGACGGAATTTTCGCGTTTTCGCCGACTGCTTCGATCAAACCGTCGCGGATAACAATTGTGCCTTTCGCAATCGTCGCCCCCGAAACCGTAATAATCTGCGCGTTCACAAGTGCAAAGGTTTCGAGTTTTGTTTGCGCGTTTGTAGTTGAAAGCAGTATTGAAAGCGCAAAAATTGCGAATAAAAATCGCAAAATGAAATTTTTCATAACTTTTGGAATGAATAAAAATGAAACTACTCTGAAACTATACGCAGTTTAACCGAAACGGTTTCAGATTCAAACCCGAAATTGTATGATAAAAATATGAGCGCGATTATTTTATTTGACGGCGTGTGTAATTTTTGTAACGGTTCGGTCAATTTTATTATTGAGCGCGATAAGAAAAATTTTTTCAAATTCGCGCCTCTGCAATCGGAAATCGGGCAGAAATATATTGAAAAATTCAGCTTAAGCGGAATTGATTCCGTCGTTTTGATTGAAGATGAAAGGGCTTTCGCGCATTCGACAGCCGCGCTGAAAATCGCCAAAAGTTTGGGCGGATTTTGGTCTGTATGTTATATTTTTATTATCATTCCGCGCCCAATTCGTGATTTTTTCTACAAACTTTTTGCGAAATATCGTTATCGTCTGTTCGGCAAACAAGATGCGTGTATGTTGCCAACACCGGAAATCCGTGAAAAATTCTTAAAATAACATCATTTTTTTCATTATTTATGCTTATTTTCATTATTTATGCTTATAATGAAAATAATGGGCAGTAGCCAAGACTCATCTTCATCCCCTAAACCATCGTTAAACACAACTCCCTTAATGTCTAACTAGATAGTTTTAAGATAAGTCTTGGCTACTGCCCACTATTTGCAGAAAACGAATT
>CALMEH010000419.1 GCA_937863115.1 uncultured Acidobacteriota bacterium | reverse complement strand
TAATCTCACACAAAAAAATAAAAACCCCCAGCAAAATCCCCCGTTCACCGAGTCAGATTCCACTAATTTCCCCCCCGAAACCATTCATCAATTTTTACTTGCTTCGTAGCGACAACCGTAATCGCCGCCCGCCGCAAATCTTCCGCCTTTTCCGCATTATTCGTTAACAAAACAACCGATTTAACCTTCAAATCCGCCAAAATCTCTGCCGCCGGACGAAAACTTCTCGCATCTTTTTCAAAACCCGCTTTTTCGTAGGCTTCCGATTGCTTCATTCCCGCTTTTTTATATGGAATACTCGCCATTAAAGCTAAGTGTCCGTTGCCTTTACCTTCCTGTTCGAGATAGATTATCAAGCCTTTTCCCGCCGTTTGAATCGCACTTTGCGCTACTTCCATTTCCGCCTGACATTCGCATTCGATGCTGTTAAAAACGTGACCCGAAATACAAGCCGAATGAACGCGACAAATTACATCTGTTTCATTTTCAACATTTCCCATCACGAGCGCGATTGATTCCTTTTGCCCATCGTAATAGAGGATTTCGCGGAATGTGCCGAATTTAGTTTTTAGGTCGCGTTCTGTTAATTTGAAAATCATTTGTGCTTCTCTAAAGTGAAAAATAGTAATCTCGAATTTTCCTCGCCATCAATTTTCTTCGCAGTATTAAAAACTCTGGATAATCTTCAACACTCATTTCTATTATTTCTTTCGGGACACAATTTGCTGCTAGATTTTCCAACAATTCTTGGTTTGTAGAAATGCCACTTAACAAATTTGAATTATTTGCGATTTGCTCATTTATCAAAGCAAAATAATCTTTTGGTGGTTTGTTTCCGACTCTGATATTTATTTCTGACTGCATAAAAACGTAGTTTGCAATCTGATTATATTTCCCTCTGTCTAAGTCATTTTTCTTCAAATAATCTTTGGGAAATAAATGATGAACATCGCCTTTTATTGAAATCAAATCGCTGACAAGAACATTTTTCGACAGAAAACCTTTATCATTTGCCTTTACTTGCGATGCCAAAAAGACATTAAAATATGGACTGCTGGCAACCGATGTGTCCAAACTTTGTGGTAAAGCTGCATTCCAAAAAGCCTCTGACAATTCACCTTCTTCTTTTTCTCGCAAATAATCTTCAAACGATTTTTTGCAATCTGTTTGATGTCATAATCAAAAACAGATTCGGGCGAACCTGAATATCTTCCGGTCAAAATGGAAAACACCAACCAACGCCGAACATAACTTTCAATAGCAACAGAATTTACACTCAACTCGCGTAATTTAAGATAAAGAATGTAAGCAAAATTTAGTGTGTTTTGTGAACGAATTAGTTTTGAGGAAATAAAACCTGCGGACTTTACAATCATTAAAAACTTTTTGAAGTTGTTTTCATTGATGAAGTTGTTTACCCCATTTCTGAGTGTTGCAAATGATTGTTCGGCAATCGAATCTTCAAATGTTCTGGTTTCAAAATTTCTTCCCGAAAGCAAACTGACCAAATCCGATAATCTTCCGCGATTAAACTGTGATGTAAAAGCAACCCGAATCAAATCTGTATAATCGGGGTCGTATAAATCTTCGTTTTCCGTTTTGAGCCATCGCATTTTTTGAAAAAAATCAGTCGCCGCAAAATCTTTGTCGTTGTCAACAATATGCTGATAAAATTCTGGAGCAATCGCCAAATGACAAAAATAATCTATCGCTTTTCGTAATTCATTTCCTTTGTATTCAGCGTTTGTCGCAATTTTGCTCATTGCAAAATCTGCTTGACTCAGAACTACGCCTTTTGAGTTTATGCGAATAAAAATTTCCGTTACGGTTTCAATATCCAATTCGTGATTAAGTTCTATAAATCCGATTTGTTTTTTTGAGATATTTACCAATGTTGAAAAAGCCGTCTCGACTTGATTCTCGTCCGCATTAGGATTTGCTGACAAATAATTTCTGACAAGTTTAAATATTCCGGTTGAACCATTTAAGGCTTCCGAAATATCAGGAAGCCAAGTCTTATCTTTCAAAATTGCGGGATTTTGAAC
>CALMEH010000418.1 GCA_937863115.1 uncultured Acidobacteriota bacterium | reverse complement strand
GAAAATACTAATTTGACGCTCGGAATCCTCGAAACTTATCACAATGCGTATCGGCTTTTGACACAAATCAAATCCGGTAATCCACAAGAATCCTTTGAATTGGCAGACTTTTTAAAAGCTCGGTTTCTCAAGGATAGAATTAATAATTCCCCATTCAAAATAGAATCAACTATTTCACCGCAAACGCGAAAATTACTCGAAGAACTTTCCATAAAATATATTGATGATGAAAACTTTGCCGCTGAAATCGAGAAAAACGAAAAATTCATTACTACTAAAATTCCCGAATTAAATCTCAAAAAATCCGATTTGTTTGAATTGGACAAAGTAATTAGCCTGAACGATACAGCAGTTATCTCTTATTTTTTCACCTTGGATAAAAAACTGATCGCCTTCGTCTGGGAAAAGTGTAAACAACTCCGAACAATTGATCTTCCCGTTTCAGAAGACGAAGCAGAAATAATTGCCACGAAAACGCAGAACGACATTGAAAATCGCGTCTTTTTCAAACGCGACGGCAAAACGATTTACGACAAATTAGTTAAACCGCTTGCGTTGACTTCTAAACATATCATCTTCGTTCCTGACAAATCACTTTGGAAAATTCCGTTTCAAGCCTTGAGTTCGGATGGTGAAAAGTATCTGATTGAAGAAAAACTCATTTCTTACGCTCCGTCGGTTTCGATTTTGCTTGAACAAGTGAAAGCAACAAAACCAAATCGTCAAACTTTGCAGGCATTTGCCAATTCATCATTTGAAAATAAATTATTGCAATATGTGAATAATGAAGCGACAACCGTTGCCGGAATTTATAACTCCAAGCCGATTATCAACGCTACTGCCGGAGATTTTAGCCGAGTGTCGGAAAAGTTCGACATCCTGCATTTTTCGATGCACGCTGAAGTCGCGAGCGACCACCCGTTAGATTCTTTTCTGGGCTTTAGAAAAATCGGAAATGATGACGGACGTTTGACTGTCGAAGAGATTTTGAATATGAAGCTAAAAAAGGGAAGTATGGTCTTTTTGGCATCTTGCGACACAAAGCGAGTTTAATTGAAATCTTATTTTTCTTTATTTTCTATCTCTGTCAAAAGTTGCCGGACTTTTTTGATACCTAAATACAATTTCATCGGGTCGTCCAACATTTCCAAAAATCCGATTTTGACATACAGATTCTTCGCTCTTTCGTTAACTGCTTTGATTTCAATCAGAAAAACACCGATTTCTTCAGCAACCGTAGTCGCCCGTTTCA
>CALMEH010000417.1 GCA_937863115.1 uncultured Acidobacteriota bacterium | reverse complement strand
TTCCCGATTACCCCACCAGCCATAAAATGTGAAGCAAGAACCGGCATTAAGAAAAATTTTTTCCCTTTTTCGAGCCGCAAACGGTTTCGCACATACAAAATTGAAGGAATAAGTCTAGCGACAAAAATTGCCCATAAACTATAAGCAACTAAAGGATTCCAACCGCCTGCCAGAGCAATGACCGCCGAAGATGACGAAATCGCCATCGCTCCGGTTAGTTCAGGAAGCAATTGCCGGCTTTGCCTTGAAACATCGCAATAGATTTGATAAATCGCCAACGGAATGACAAGCGCAAATGGAACGAAATTTTCGAGTCGGGCAAAAGTCAAACTTCCTAAAAGCCCGATACAAAAAATCGTCCCATATAAAATGACAAATTTCAGTGCGACAGCGGTTTGCGGCAAATTTTGCTTTGCCCTCCAACCGGAAAGCAAGATCTTGAGCGGTTGGCGCGTGAGAAATGCTCCGATCACCAGCAGTATTATCCAAACAGCGGCAAAAGACGGCACAACCGCGACCGCAGCCACGATTGGTTCAAACAAAAATCCCCAAGCACCGTGTTCATTGGGCAAAGCAATTCCCCTGACACGGACATTTCTTTTTGCATTTATCGTCAAAATATTTGCCGACATTTCAGTTTTTTCACCTCGTCAACTGAAACATTTTTCTTCGAGTTCAATCGCTTTCGGAAAAAGCAGATTATTTTCCAAATGAATATGCTGATGCAGATCCCGCTCAAGTTCGATAAATCTATGATACAGTCCCGTAAAACTCGGACACGCGCCTTCAGGCAAGGTGTAATCGTTGGACAGTTCGCGCATTTTACGCAGTAGATCGCCTGCCGTATCGTGTTCCGACATCATCATTCTGACCGGATGATTTATAGTTCCGAAAGGCGGAAACGAAACGCTAAGTCCTTTTGTATGTTTAATTTCAATATCTTTGATATATGGAAAAAGAACTCTTTCTTCTTTCATCAAATGCGGACTCAGATCATCACACAAACCCTGAAAAGTATCTTTCAATTCAAGCAATTCCGGGTGATGCCCGCCGTGAACCCCGGCAACTTTTTCCATCAAAGGGGTTAGATGTTCAAGTTCATATTTTGTAAAAACATGGTGCTTTTCCACAATGTAATCAACAAGTTCAGTTAAAGTTGCAGTTGCCAACCAGTCAAATTCGTTGGTCTCGTTAGTTTCCAGAAGTTGATTCAGTTTTTGCAAGACAATTTCAGGATTTGCGCCGACATTTTGGCACGCCTCAGTAAAAATTTTTCTGCCTCCACAACAGTAATCAATCT
>CALMEH010000416.1 GCA_937863115.1 uncultured Acidobacteriota bacterium | reverse complement strand
GCGGCGCAAGATCGCGCGCCACGGTCAAACTCGCCGGACCTGCGCCGATCAGAGCGATTTTTTTGCCGTTCGGTTTAAACGGAGTTTGCGGCATCAGATGTTTAACTTCATCTTTATTATCGGCAGCAACGCGCTTCAGACGGCAAATTGCGACAGGTTCTTGCTCGACGCGCCCGCGCCGACACGCCGGTTCGCACGGACGGTCGCAAGTTCTGCCCAAAATGCCCGGAAAAACATTGGAATCCCAATTTATCATATAGGCTTCCGTATATTTTCCGGCAGCGATCAGACGAATATATTCCGGCACAGGCGTATGCGCCGGACACGCATATTGGCAATCAACAACTTTATGAAAATATTCAGGGTCTTTTATATCAGTCGGTTTCACTCGTTTCTATTCCTCAGGACGGGTTTAATCTTCAATCTAACATATTATTTTTTCGCCGATACTTCAATCTTTTGAGAATAAAATTTGAAAAAAAAGGAAAAGGCGCGAAACCTTTTCCTTTTGAAGTTTGAACAATACTCGGACGTTACGTTTAATCAGCCGTGAAATTCGCATCAGCGACATTATCCTGCAAGTTCAGCACAATGCTCGGCGTTGAAAAAGCGTATCTTTTTGACAAAACCGAAACAACGTAGGTTTGACCAACCGGCAAATCATCGAAATTGTAATAACCGAATGTTGTCGTCCTAATGTATCGCGGCTCTGTCAAATTGCCGCCCGTAATCATAACGGTTGCATTCCGAATGCCGTTTCCGTTTACCGTCAAAACCCGTCCGCCGACCGACGCGCCGGCGGCTGTCGGATTAAGCGGCAAATTGACCGGACCTAATATTTCAAAATCGTCAATCATAAAGCCGTCTACGGCATAACCTCCTGCGCTGTATCCCGGTGCGACGGCTAAGACAAACCGAAATGTTACGCTGGGTTGTCCAACCAAAGCAGGTGCGCCGGTCGTAATGTTGTAAGTCGCTAAAGTGTTATTTGATGTAATTGTCCAACCATAACGGTCAGCAAAAATGCCGGCATCAACCGGGCATCCAGTCGCAGGTCCGCGGTTATACCAGTTCGTCGCGTTTGGATCGGCATTGACTCCTAACCTCGTCCACGTCTGACCTTTGTCGGTCGAATATTGTAACTGGACGGCAAAAGGTCCATTACAAAAGGCGATTTCCATACTTCTTCTGAATCGTAGGGTGTAAGCACTCGCCGAAGAAGTAAAATTATAGCTCGGTGTTTGTAGAACGCTGATATAATCGCCCGATGTCAGGTCTGCATCAAGGTCTGTTTTCCAGACATTGACCGGTGAATTAACTGTAGTCAGAAAATTGGTCGGCACGCCTCGTTCCCATTTGTTGATGCCGCCTTTGGTTGATTGCGAACCGTAATCATCTGAGTTAATTTCAAAAGTGCCGCCGTCGGTTGCCACGACATACGGCGTTCCGCGGTTAGGCAAGATATGAATGAATTGAGTTTTAGTTAAGGTCGCCGCACCGCTGTTAATGGTCAGCGTAACATTGTATTTACCCGCCGTCATATAGGTATGCGTCGGGTTCTCAGATGTCGAAACAGGTGTGCTGTCGCCAAAATCCCAAGACCACGAAGTTGCCTTGTAACTATTGCTTGTAAATTGGATAGAACTGCCAATGTAACCAAGCTGTTTGTCGGAATCGAAGATTGCCGTCGGTGTGGTAAATATGTCCGATGCAAACAATCCGCGCCCGTGTGTCGCCGCGATGACATAGTTATCACTCTGACGAACTTGGAGCATATCTACTCTGACATTGGCGAGTCCTGAATTACTCGCTCCCCAAACGGTTGCACCGCCGTCGAGATTATCGGTCGTCCAAACCCCTAATTCGGTAGCAATTGCCGCCTGATCACTATTGTTTGGATTAAACAACGCCCAACGAATCGGCATATCGGGCAGATTGCCTTCAACCGATGTCCAACTCGTTCCGCCGTTTACGCTTTCCCAAACACTGTTGACACCATAATTACTGAAGGTAGCTAATAAATGATTATCATTGCCCGTTTCGACTTCGACGCTCGAAACATATCCTGCGGGCAAGCCGGTGCTGATATTTGTTGCTGTGGCTGCGCCGGTATGTGCATTATCGACCCGCACAACTCTACCACTATCAGTTCCAAAGAAAACCCGATTGGCGGTATTCGGCGAAACCTTAATGGCTGATACGCCGCCGTTGAATGCGGCAACAGCAACGGTCACAAATGTTGCACCTGTTTGAGGATCATCCCAGCGAAGATATTGATTGGCATTTCTGGCGGCATACATCCGGTTGCTGATATCGTCGTAGTCCGTGGGATTGATAAACTTTCCGCCGGATGAAGTGATGTTCGTCCAGCTATTTCCGCCATCGCTTGAACGGTAATAATCATTGAAAATATACTGTGTCCATTGGAATTGCGGTTGGTCTTGATCAATATGACAGAAAGCACCGTCACCGCCGGTTACTTCTATGGTTGGCTGTAATCCGCTACCGCTAAACCGATGCGTGCCGTTGTCCTGTGCGCCGGCAAGGTAATAGGAAGTTTGCGCCGTTGGGTGCATCGCGGCGGAATAGAATTGCGCGGTTCGGTAACTACTGTTTCTGTCTTCGATTGTCGGTATCGGAGCCGTCGCATTTGTCGTGCGAAAAACTCCGCCGTCGTTCACAAAATAGGCGACCGTCGAACTGCCCGGTTGGAAGACGACATTATGCTGGTCGGCCTGAACATATTGAAAGCCGAAGCCGCCATACCAATGAGCAATCTGATTCCAAGTTCCGGCACCGTCCCCACTCACAAAAATATCAATTCCGCCGACAAAAAGTCTGTCTCGGTTATTCGGGTCAACCGCTATTGACAAATCATACCAGCCCTGACCGTTTGAAAAATCCGCCGCCGGAATGCCGGGATCAGCATCAGCCGGCTCGGTTCTTGATGTCCAGGTTGTTCCGCCGTCAATAGTTCTTAAGATTCCATTTACAACATTGCCATTTTCAACGATAGCATAGACATAATTGGCATCGCTGGGCGCAACAGCCAATTCAACTCTGGAAGCCGTAATCGGAAGCGTTTGGGCGGCGGCAAATGTTGCGCCCGCAGTTGTAGATTTATGAATCGAGCCGTCGAGTGAACCATAAATATCTCCGTTGGCGGCAATTTCCACATCATACGCGAAATTACTCGTCGCTCCCGTAATACCTAAACCCGTTCCCAAAACCTTTGTAAATGTTGTGCCTCCATCGGACGAACGCCGCAGACCTGTTGATGTTGCCACCAGAATAACACCGGTGCTGTTCACGGCGACCTTCTGGCAAAAGTAAAAGTTAGCATTATTGGTCGAAGCTAATTGAGACCACGATGCACCGCCATCGGTGCTTTTCCATACTCCAAGTCCCTGCACGGCATCTATATTAAAATAACCTTCGCCGGTCGTGAAATACATCACCATTGTA
>CALMEH010000415.1 GCA_937863115.1 uncultured Acidobacteriota bacterium | reverse complement strand
TCCTCGATCCATTCCTGCAACTGCCCGTGCTTGCCGATTTGATTCGGCTGAATTCCAACGACAACCTGCGCTGTCCGTCCGACAAAATCATCGTCCGTAACCGAACTCGAAGATTGTTGACGATAAAGCATTCTGCCGAAATAAAAAACCAACGCGCCGAAAACTGCCCCGCCCAAAATTCCAAAAAACGAACTTACGAGCGCACCGAATCCGAGCGAAACACCGATTGCGCCGAAACCGCCGAAAGCCGTCAAAAAAATACTAATTACGCGGCTGTCAAAAAGTCCGAAATCACCGTTTCCATCGAGATTTAAATCAAAATCAAACCCGATTGCGTCAAAAATATCGCCAACAATGAGCGAGATTAGCAAAAACAGAAAGCCCAAACCGCCGATTGCCAAAAAAATTGTCATCAAGCCAAAATCGGTCATCTTATTTCTCCGTTACCGCTATTTTATAACGGATTTTTAATTTTCGCAGTTTGAGAAATTCGATTTTTCGGCAAATAAAAAAATCCGCCCAATCGGACGGATTTATTTTTTTTGATTTTTTTGAAAACTTAAATTCGGAAACCTCTGTTTTTTATGGGATTTTTGATTTTTATGTTGATCGGCACCGGCACGACGCGCTTGAAGCTAAAGCCGAATTTTTTGAATTTGCCGAAAACGAAAACCGTTCCCGTAACTTCCCATTCTTCTTTTGAATCGCGCACTTCGTCGAGTCCGCCCATCAGCGTTTGTCCCATTCCGACGAAAACTTTTATCGGCGCGGGCAAATCAATCGGTTTGTTTTTTTCAAACGAAAAAGATTCGATGTAATCTTCGATGGTAACAGACGAACCGTTGACCTTAAAATCTCGGAACGACAAAAAATCAACCTTTCCTTTTTGTTCGAGCGGTGAAAGTCTCGCCGTAATATCAAAGGTAATTCCAGACAAACCGACATTTGCCAGCGTCGGTTCACCGAGCGTTACGAAGGCTTCCGACTCGTCTTTATCATCTTTTGAATCGTTATTGCCGTCGTCATTTTTAACTTTGATTTTTGCTTTTTCGACTTTATAGCCGCGAATTTCTTTCGGATAATCTTGCGCTTCGGCGGATGAAATCACAAAGAAAACAAGCGCAAAGGCGGAGCACAAAATTTTTGATTTTTGAATTATTTGACGTAAGTTTTGGTAAGTTTCATTTTTCATATCGCAAAAATACCTCGAAAGTCGTTCCTGATTTTCTATGACTTTTGACGTGAACAAAGCCACCCGCGTTTTCCGCTAATTTTTTTACCGCATTTAGCCCAATGCCGCGACCTGAAATTTCGGTCAAAGTTTCAGCCGTCGAAAAATCGTATATGAAGATTAAATCAATCAATTCGCGTGTCGTCAAGATTTTATCGGGCGAAATCAGTTTTTTTTTAATCGCAGTGTTTTTGAGTTTTTCAATATCAATGCCTTTTCCGTTGTCTTTAACGGTTAAGATTAATCCGTCTTTTTGCGGTTCTGCAGTAATTTGTAATTTGCCTTCGCTCGCAAAAGCGTGGTCGAGCGCGTTGCGCGTGAGATGTGTCAGAATCTCGATTATCAAACCAGATTTTTCTGCGGAAATTGGCAGTTTATCGGCGAAAATTTCGATTTCGACTTGTTTGTTCAATTCTTCGGCTAATTCTTCGGCGTAAGTTTTTATTTGCGCTAGAATTTCATCTAAACTATTGCCCGACAAAGGTTTCTGTTCGATAATTTCGCCTGAACATTTTTCTAATAATTTGTCGAGATTTTGTTTTGCTTCGGCAAATGCGAAGCAAATTTGAAAACCGATTTTCCCGTTTTGATTGTAAGGAAAGACGGCGATAATTTCGCCATTTTCGGACATTTTTTCGCGCAAACTTTTAAATTCTGCGGCGAAACTTTGCATTTCAAAACTGACATTGACAAGGTAAATCTTTTTGCCTTTGGCAGTTTCGTTGAAGATTATTTTCTTTTCGTGTTCGGAAAATTTTTCGAGAAAATCGTGATCAAAGTTTAACGGTATCGGAGTTGTTTTTTTGGAGGTTGCAGAAGATTTTACAGCTTCGGATTTGTCTGCTTTCGCTAAAGAATTTGCCAAATCTGCAAAACCTTTAACCAAAGTTTCCTTCGATAAATCATTGCCGGAAAGCAAATTTTCGAGTTCGTGTGCAATTTTTGATGAATTTGAAAAACCGAAAGTTCGCGCCGTTCCTTTAATCGTGTGCAAAGCACGAAACGTCTCGCGGACAAATTCCGGCGACAGATTTTTTTCGGTTTCGGCACGTTTGGCGAGATTTTCCAAAACTGCAATCGAGCGTTTCAGAAAATCAGCTTGCAGATGGTTCATACTTTTATTTTTAACGCTGGTGGTGCAAAAATTTGGTCTTTTAAATTTTTATTTGCCTGCGAAGCATACGAAATAAACGAAACATTTATCAGATTATAAAATTTTTAGTTCTTTTCGTGTGTTTCGCAGGCAAATAATTCTTCCGTAAATTTTTATTGAATCTTTACGTTAATTAAAATCTTTATCTTGAAGAAGCGTGAGATTTTTCGTTGGGTTTTCGATTTTCAGAATTTTTTTTTGAGTTTTCGCGCTCCAAATCGTGTTTGATTGCGTCCAAGATCCCGTTTATAAATTGGGTTGCTTCAAAGGTTGAAAATCGGCGGGCAATTTCGAGAGCTTCATTAATAACAACGGTTGCAGGTGTGTCGTCAAAGAGAAATTCAAAAACGGCAAGACGCAAAATATTACGATCAACAATCGCCATTCGCTCGATGCGCCAATGTTCGGCGCGTGTGCGGATGTGATCATCAATCGTTTCAATTTCCCGAAGTGTGCCTTTTGTCAATTTATCTGCAAAATTGCGCGTCTGTTCATCATGCGTATCTTCGCCGAGTTCCGACCAATAAATTCCAGTCAAAACTTCGCCCGATGTTTTCGCCACATCTGCCGCAAATAACATTTGCAAAGCACATTCACGCGCCTGACGCCGTGTTCCCATAAAAATTACTTCTCAATAGTCAATCAAATTAGATTATCCACAGATGACCACAGTTAAACGCAGATATAAATCAGGATTTCATCTATGTTTAACTGTGGTCATCTGTGGATAAATAAAAAACATTTACGTCGATTTTCTAACACTTTTTCAAATTTAGACTGCGTGTGGGAAAACTTCCAATTTGCGACTGGAATTGCCCCCGCCCCCGTCCTTTTTTTTATACAAATTTACAACTTCAACCGCCGACATTGCGGCTTCAAACCCTTTGTTTCCCGCTTTTACGCCGGAGCGATTGATTGCTTGTTCAAGGGTGTCGGTTGTTACGACTGCAAATAAAATCGGAATTCCCGTTTGCATTGCCGCTTGCCCAACGCCTTTTGCCGCTTCGCCCGCAACGTAATCAAAATGCGGCGTTTCACCGCGAATAACGACACCGATACAAATTACCGCATCGAATTTTCCG
>CALMEH010000414.1 GCA_937863115.1 uncultured Acidobacteriota bacterium | reverse complement strand
GAGCTTGAAAAATACGATGTCTGGCGGCAGGAAATTTACGACAACCAACTTCCCTAATAATTGAAATAAAAAGCGAAACGGAGAATGTAGAATTATGCGATTTTTTAATAGAAAATTATTCACTCAAATGGCGGTTATTTTTATTCTGATGACGTGCGTTTTACTTGATGCGAGCCAAACCTTCGCTCAGAGAAGACAAGTCAAACCGCCGCGTGTTGAAGGGCAAACGGTGATTGGAACAATAAACGGCGTTCCCGTAACAGCCAACGATATGATTATGACCATGGGCTCCGATTCTCCGTTTATGCCGCCGCTCGATGGCAGCCCGGTTCCTGTTCTGCAGCAGTTTGAAACGAACTATCCGGTGGCAACGACAAGCCCGACACCGCAAACTTCACCGTCGCCGACAACTACGCCAAAGCCCGTTGCACCGAGTTTTAGCGTCCAAATCCAAAATATGATGAAAACCGGGCAGGAATGGCTTTTCAAATCTCTGCTCGATGTCATCATCAAACCGGCGATGCCCGTCCTGATTTTCTTTGCCTGGATTATTGCGAGCTTTATTTTAGGCATCGGGTTTTTGCGAAGATTTTCAGACAACAAAGGCATCAGTCCCGAACAACTGACACGCTGGGGCATTCGCAGCATAGTTTTTATGGTCATCATCGGTGCGAGTCCGTTTATCATTGATATGCTGACTGTTACCGGAAAATTCATCGCCCGCCCGATAAAAAGTTTCAACCGTGAACTCGTCGCCGAATTCGACGAAAAGATGAAGAAATATGTCAAAACCAATTTCGCTGTCGAAGACCCGAATGCCTTGCTTGCCGAAAGATTGCCGAATGGCGAACCGGGGCTTATCGGGATAATTTTCGATAAAGAATCGAGCGTTAAGGACGTAACTTCGGAGATGAACATCTTGGGTTGGGATATGACCAGACTTTTTACCTTGATGGTTGTTTCGCAAAACATCATTAAATTCGGCGCCCTTTTTTTGGGAATCGCCGGACTGTTTATTTTAATCGGTTTGAAACTCGCCGCGCCTGTGCTTTCTGCGTTCGGCTTTGATGAGAAATTCGCCAATCAGATTTTTTATCCGTTTTGCTGGGGCGTAGCGACGTTTTCCCTGGCTTTTCCTATCGTCAAAGAAATTACGCTTTATGTTGCTTTCGGAATCGGACTAATCGGGCTTTCGATTTACAACGGCGAAACGGTTTTCACACTCGACCCGAATACGGCACAGATAATCACGAATGGAAACTATGATCCAGCGAGTAGTGCGCTGATTGTAACGCTGTTATTTTTCGTTTCGTGTCTGTGCTATATCTTAGTGCCTTGGCTTAGTTACAGAGTTTTGCGTGGACAAGTCTTTGAAGGCGTGTCGCAAATTTCGATGGGCTGGATGCTTTCAACCGTCGGGACGGCACTCGAAACTTACGGACTCGTTGCCGGAGCCGCCATCAACCGTCAAGCGGAAAATACACAAATTCAAGGAATTTATAACGCCGAACAAGCGAGCGCGAAAAAAGGTCTCGAAGCCTCGAATCTTTCAACCGAAGCCCGCCGTATTTCATCCGTTGCCGGTGTCGAAGGCGGCTTGGTGAGCAGTCTTGGACAAATTCGGGCGAATCAAGTAACGCAGACAATGATTGCCAATGCCAACCGGAATTTCGGAATTATGAGCAGTCAGGCATCAACCAATCGGGAAATTACTACAATGAGAGCCGAAAACACGGGAATGCAAAATAACCGAATTCTCGACGGCGCAAAAGAAAACTCTTTGCGAAGTCAAGGAACGAACCAACAGTTCGGGATGCTCAAATATGAAGCTATTCCGGGCGGCAGTAATATTCCGCTTAGAAAAAGTTTCGAGTTTTACGATTATATGAAAGACCAACATATTTTGCAGCAATCAACCGGGACTATGAATCGGACGACGACTGATACTTATCAACTGCAAAATCAAAATACACAATATGTTACCGACCAGAAAATTGACGCATCAACAACTTATCAAAATGAAATGAATTCTGCCTTTAATCGTCAGGCAAATGAAACTATCGGCGCAGTCAACGCCGGCAGCAATATCGCCGCCGATTCAGCCAAGCGAGGCGCGGGAATCCAAATTTCCGGCATCAACAAATCAACTGAACTTGATAAACAGGCAAATCAACTAAACTTTGATGGTCGCATCGAAGCAGCCTCTATTAATCAAAAAGCCGGGACTGAAGCTGCACATTTACGGATGATGTCCACAGTCGTTACGGGATTTTTCCGCGATATGGATCGGAGGATTGAAGAAATGAAACCGAAATATTAGGGTTTCGGTCATTTATTTCAAACTGATTTTTAACCAACAAAAAAGCGGTGAACAATCAGAGGTAAATTATTACTTTTTAGATTATTGTGTGAATTCTCAATACAAACGCGTCAGTCGCCAAAGAATTTGTTTGATATGCGGTAAGCCTGATTGGTGTAGTTACACACCGGATAGCAGAATTTCTTTTTGCGCCCGAATCATAACTAACGCCGACCGGGTGAGCCGCACGGGTTGGGGAGTTTTCTATCACGAAAAATTACTTTTCGCTGATGCACCGCTTCCCTTCCCTTCCAAACC
>CALMEH010000413.1 GCA_937863115.1 uncultured Acidobacteriota bacterium | reverse complement strand
GCTCATCGGAAACTTGTCCTTCAAGCCAGAATTTTTGCGGCAAATCATTGTCATCGCAAGCCGCCCAAGCCGCCATATATGCCGCCATAGCTTCGCGTTCCAATTCTAAATTTTGTTTGAGCATTTCAGAAACCTCGGTTGATTGACGAATCACTGCAGGTTCAACCGTCGGGACACCACCGAGCGCAACGATTTTATCCCCCAAAACTTCGGCGTGGTCTTTAGCTTCTGCGGCATTGCCGCGAAAAAAAGCTCTATAAATTTCGCGGTCGGTTCCAGTTACCAAATAGCTGTGTTGCGAATATTGAATAATACCCGCAAGTTCGTAACTCAAAGCGTTGTTTAAATTTTCGACTAATTCTGCTCTTCCCATTTTTTTACCTTTCAAGCGAATGTTTTCGCTATTTAAAGATTATAAAACAAAAAAACTTAAGTCAAGCTAAACTATTGGAATATAATGACTTAGAATTGAAATTCACTTTCAACTTCAGTTTGATATAAAAGACATGACGGATTTAAATCCGTCAATAAGGTTTTGGTTTCAACCAAGTTTAGTAAACAAAATAAACCGACACAAACTCCGAATCCATTAAAAGAGTTTAAGTTGCAAAAGACCAAAGTTTTACTCATTTCACTTTAAGTTACCGCACCACCGTCAACAATGACGATTTCACCGTTCATAAAAGAATTGCGGTCGCTCGTCATAAACGCGGCAAATTCGGCGAGTTCTTCAGGTTTTCCGAGACGACCTTTGGAAACCCAAAAATCGTGCATTTGCAGAAGTCTTTCGGGCAGAGTTTGCCCTAAATCGGTATCGAAAATTCCGGCGGCAATCGCGTTGACCGTGATACCGAAATTGGCGGCTTCGCGTGAAAGACATTTTGTAAATCCGATCATCGCCGCTTTTGATGTGGCGTAATGAACCGAAGTCGGCAAACTGCGAATTGCGCCAACGGATGTAATATTCAAAATCGAACCGGCGCGTTCGCGGATCATCTGTTTGTAGAAGGGCTTCGTAACGGCAAACAAACTATTAACATTTGTATCAACGACCCAATCCCACGATTTGTCGGTTGTCGTCGCAAAATTATCGGGTTTGTTGACCGCCGCGTTATTGACCAAAACATTGATTGCGCCCCACGTTTCTTTGATTTCGCGGGCAATTTGCTTCATTCCGTGGCGATCGGTTACGGAAACTTTATACGACAAGGCTTTTCGTCCGTGAGCTTCAATCTTCGCTTTAACTGCTTCGGCTAGATCGTCGGACGAATGATAATTAAAAGCCACATCCGCACCTTCCCGCGCAAAAACCTCGCAAATCGCCGCGCCGATTCCGCGTGTGCCGCCTGAAACAAAAGCTCGTTTTCCTTCCAATAAAAGACTCAAAATAGTTTCACTCCAAAATTTGAAATCAAATAAAAAGGTTAATGAAATTGCGGAAAACTGACAAGTTGAAGAAGTGCAAAACATCTGGCACGAATATTGCAATATTCAAGTTTCGGTAAATAGTTCTTCTCTTGAACAACCACAATTCAACTGTTTTTTTGGCAAATCGGCAATCAACCCGCATAAAAAAGTGCTAAGTTTTGTCATTTCTTCTGACAAAATTTGTTTCCTGCCAAATTGCCATTTAATATAATTTCCCCTAATTTCAGGAGATAAAAAATGAAAAAACTTCCTAATCAATCAGGTTTTTCTCTGATTGAACTTTTAATGGTTGTCGTAATTGTCGGAATAATTGCATCCGTCGGATTGCCCTCGATTTCAAAATCGCGGGAAGCGGCGGAAAAAGGTGCAATCATTGGCGTGCTTCGCACATTACACAACAATGAAACAATCTATCTTTCCGAAAAAGGACGCTACGCGCGTTTGAATGAACTCAACCGCTATTTCCAAAATTCACTCGGAACAGTATCCGGCAACCGAATTAATCGCGGCAATTATATGTTTTCAATGTCGCCGACTAATCCATCCTTGACAACTTTGCGAACCCGATACAAAGTTATCGCTTACCGAAATTCCGGCGGTTTATTTATTCCGACATTTTCTATTGACGAAGATGGCACAATTGACGGACTTGTGCCATAAAAAACAATTCATTCACCAAAGGAGAAAAATAAATATATGTTAACGGAAAATACGAGTCAAAACGAGAAGGATAAAGTCATACAAATTCGCAAAGATTTCAAACGAATCAGCGACGAAGCAGTAAATTTGCGCGTTACTGAAAAAATTCTTTCGGAGGTCGAAAGCCGTTTGCTCAAAGTTTCGCCTTTGCCTTTTGAGATAGAATCGGTCAAAACCGCTCTAAAAAATCTGAAAAGTTTTTCAACGGACTTAAATAATGAGGGATACTTAAAGGCTGAGTTTCAAATCAACCAAAAAATCCGGTTATGGCGCGGAACTTTGGAAGAACGTGACGAAAAAATCGAAACATTTCATTTGCGAAGATTCTTTGATTTCACGGAAGAACCGCTTGATGCAGCATTTTTCGTGGCTTTGGCACAGTTTTACAGAAATATTTCAAACCTGAGCAAATTCGACCTCGTAGTTACTAGAATTTTCGCTCGCGGTAGAGGACAAATCCAACGCGAAGTGCGGCTTAACCGCCGCGAAATGACCGCTTATTTACGCGATTTTTTCAACGACTGGGACGGCGAAGAAACCTACACCAACCAA
>CALMEH010000412.1 GCA_937863115.1 uncultured Acidobacteriota bacterium | reverse complement strand
TACCGAAGGAAATTAAAGATAACGAATATCGGGTCGGGCTGACGCCGGCGGGTGTAAATGCGTTGGTTCACGCGGGACACGAGGTTTTTGTGCAAAAATCGGCGGGCGAAGGTTCGGGATTTTCTGACGAACAATACGTCAATGCGGGCGGAAAATTGCTCGATACGGCGGACGAAGTTTGGCAAACGGGCGATATGATCGTCAAAGTTAAAGAACCTGTTGCCCCCGAATATCCGCGAATGCGTGAAAATCAGTTGCTTTTTACATATTTGCATCTCGCGCCGGAATTTGAATTGACCAAGCAAATGATGGAGCGCAAAGTTACGGGCGTGGCGTATGAAACCATTACCGACAAACGCGGAACTTTGCCGCTTTTGACTCCGATGTCGGAAGTTGCGGGAAGAATGGCGGTGCAAGTTGCGGGGACATATTTCGAAAAAAAGAACGGCGGGAAAGGAATTCTTTTGGGGGGCGTTCCGGGAGTTCCGGCGGCGAATGTCGTCATTATCGGCGGCGGCGTAGTCGGCACGGAAGCGGCGAAAATGGCGGTCGGTTTGGGCGCGAAGGTTACGATTATTGATATAAATTTAGACAGATTGCGCCAACTTGACGACATTTTCTTGTCGAAAGTTCAAACGCTTGCGTCATCGCGTTATCAAATTCACGAAGCAATTTCGCACGCAGACGTTGTTATCGGCGGCGTTTTGGTGGTCGGCGCGGCGGCTCCGAAATTGGTTACACGCGATATGTTGAAAGATATTCCGAACGGTTCGGTTTTGGTTGACGTTGCAGTTGACCAAGGCGGTTGTTTTGAAACGACACACGCGACGACGCACTCGAATCCGACGTTTTACGAAGAAGGCGTTTTGCATTATTGCGTTGCGAATATGCCGGGCGCAGTTCCGCGAACTTCGACTTTTGCTTTGACAAACGCAACTTTGCCATATGCTTTGGCACTTGCAAATAAAGGGTTTGAGAAAGCGATTGCCGACGACGCAGGTTTGAAAGAAGGTGTGAATACTTACGCCGGAAAATGCACTTACGAAGCTGTTGCAACTTCGCAAGACATCGAATACACACCGCTTGATTCGCTTCTCGGAGACGCAAAAGGTGCGAATAGCTAAAATGTTCAGAGTTCACGCTTTAGCGTGTCGCCCGCCAGCGAAGCGCGGCGGGCGAGCAAACTGAAGTTTGAACTCTGAACGCTTGAATTTATGACCGCGAGAATAAAGATTTTAACTGTTGTTTATGTCTGCGTTCTTGCGGTTTTAATTTTTTTAGCCGATAAACGCGCAACGCAATATCTTTTCAAACCAATCAGAAATTTGCCCTACGGCGACAAAATCGGACATTTTCTTTTGATGGGATTTTTTTCGTTTTTGCTCAATCTGGCTTTGAGTGCAAGAAGTGTTAAGCTGTGGAAATTCCATTATTTACTTGGAAGTTTGATAGTTTTGGTTGTAGTTACAATCGAAGAAGTTTCGCAAATTTTTATTCGCGGGCGCACGTTTGATTGGGGCGATTTGGCGGCTGATTTTTGCGGAATTTTTATCTTCGGCGAAATTGCACGGTTTTTGTGCAACAGAAAATCTAAAGCAAATTTTCAAGAGCCGACGTAAGATTTTCCTTGAGATTCGTGTCTTTGACCAAAAAAGTATCGGCGATTTTTCGGGTTTCGTCATCCGATTCGCTTACCCTTCCGCTTAAAATGATGCACGGGATTTTTTTCTCTTCGTCGTTTCCGCGAATCATTCGGCAAAGATCATAGCCGGAAAGATTTGGCATAATTGCATCGGAAACGAGCGCGTCAATCTCGGTTTCCAGCGCAACTTGCATTGCCGCTAAACCGTCTTCCGCCGCTAAAACTTCATAACCCGCTTTTTTTAAGATAATTTCGACAAAACGCCGCATCGAATCATCATCTTCAGCTAACAAAATTCTCTTTTTTTGAGATTTATTCATAAATTTCCCGAGGCTTTTTTACTTATCACAGTGATTTCCGAAACCTTAAAAATACATTATCTATTTTTTTCTGTAAGAGTTTCAATAGATTAAATAACTTGCGAATTGGTTGTCAATAAACTTAAACTGAAATTTTAGGTTTTCTATGTATGAATTTGCCGTTACGCCTGCCGTAACACAATTAAGACGAGCCGGAGTTATTATTACGGAAGTTACGCCCGAAAGTTTGGCGGAAGAACTCGGCTTGGAAACAAACGATCGAATTGTCAAAGTCAACGGTCGAACCGTGCGCGATTATCTCGATTTTCGTTTTCAAACCGCAGGTGAAACCGAACTCGATTTTTTGGTTAAAAAATCGAACGGCGAAACTTGGGAAGTCGAATTGGAGCGCGACGAAGGCGAAGATTTCGGTTTGATGTTTGAACAAATCGTGCCGCGCCAATGCGCTAACGAATGTCTTTTTTGCTTTTGCAAAGGAAATCCGAGCGATGCGCGTCCGTCGCTTTTCGTGCGCGACGAAGACATACGGCTTTCGTTTCTTTACGGAAATTACACGACGCTTTCGTCGATCACGCCCGACGAAATGAAACGAATTGTCGAACAACGTCTGTCGCCGCAATACGTTTCGGTTCACGCGACGGATTTGAAAACCCGCGCTTATTTGCTCGGCGTTGACGAAAAACGTGCCGATATTTTCGATAAACTGCAAACGCTTTTAGATAATGATATCGAAATTCACGCACAAATCGTTTTGTGTCCGACAATTAATGACGGCAAACAACTCGAAAAAACTTTGCGCGATTTGGCAGGCAATTATCCGAAAATCGTTTCGGCGGCAATCGTTCCCGTCGCTCTGACGCGCTATAACACGGACGAAAGATTAACCCGCGTTACGCCCGAATTTTGCCGACGAACGATTTTGGAAGTCGAAAAATTGCAGAAGGAATTTCGTAAAAATCTCGGCGTAACTTTCGCATTTCTCGGCGACGAAATTTATCTGAAAGCCGGTTCGCCAATTCCTTCAAAAAAACATTACGGCAATTATCCGCAAATCGAAGACGGCGTGGGAATGATTCGTTCGTTTTTAAATTCGTTTGAAAAATTGCTCAAAAAGGCGGAATTTTCAACGCAAAGGCGCAAAAGCGCAAAGGCGCAAAGTTTTTCGAGTGGTTCTGAAAATGTCCGAACTCACGAATTGGCAATTAAGCCGAAGGAAAATCAAAAATCAAAAATCAAAAATCAAAAATCACTTAACGGAACAATTTTAACAGGCGAAATGTTTGCGCCGATTTTGCGTGAACAAATCGAAAAATTGAACGAAATTTTAAACTCAAATTTGAAAGTTTTAGCCGTAAAAAATACATATTTCGGCGGCGATGTTTCGGTTGCGGGACTGCTTACGGGACAAGATTTTCTCGCGGTGAAAGATAAAATCGAAGGTGATTTCGTAACGATTCCGAAAAGCGTTATCAAATCGGACGAGCCGATTTTATTGGACGGAATGAAGTTTGAAGATTTGAAAGCGCAATTTCCCGTGCCGATTTATGATTGCGATATTTTGGAATTTATTGAAAATTGGAGCGCAGGCATCTTGCCTGCCGCGCCTTCGAGTGAAACGAGAAATGGCGCAAAAAGCCGCACATAAAATCGGCTTAATTTTACCGCAGAGTTTGCCGTTCTTGCTTCGCTCGAACGGGCAGGCAGAGATGCCTGCGCTCCAATTAGTTTTTTGCGTTTGAATTTAGTATTATTCGAGATTATGAAAACACTTTACCCTGAGATTGAGCCATTTGATTCGGGATTTTTGAAAGTTTCCGAAATTCACACGATTTATTACGAAAGATGCGGAAATCCCGACGGTGTTCCGGTTGTTTTTCTGCACGGCGGACCGGGCGGCGGGTTGATTCCGATGTATCGGCAGTTTTTCGATCCGGCGTATTATCAAATCGTTTTGTTTGACCAACGCGGTTCGGGGCGTTCAACTCCGCACGCTGAATTACGCGAAAATACGACTTGGGATTTGGTTGCGGACATCGAAACTTTACGCGAAAAGTTCGAGATTGATAAATGGTTCGTTTTCGGCGGAAGTTGGGGCAGCACTTTGAGTTTGGCTTACGGCGAAACGCATCCAGACCGCTGTTTAGGTTTGATTTTGCGCGGAATTTTCTTGACGCGGCGCAAAGAGCTTCAATGGTTTTATCAATACGGTGCGAGCGAAATTTTCCCCGATTTTTGGGAACGCTACCGCGACGCAATTCCCGTTGAAGAACGCGACGATTTTATGACGGCTTATTACAAACGTCTGACCGGCGATGATGAAGCCGAACAGCTTGCGGCGGCGCGTGCGTGGAGCGTTTGGGAAGGTTCGACCTCGAAACTTTATCCGAGCAAGGACTTGATGGATCATTGGGAAGGCGAACACGAAGCATTGAGTTTGGCGCGAATCGAATGTCATTATTTTATGAACAATTCGTTTTTCCCGACGGAAAATTATCTCATCGAAAATGTTGATAAAATCCGGCATATTCCGACGATTATCGTCCAAGGTCGTTACGATGTCGTCTGTCCGGCAACCAGTGCGTGGGAACTTCACCGCGCATTTCCCGAAGCCGATCTGCAAATTATCGCAGACGCAGGACATTCGATAAGCGAGCCTGGAATTACGTCTGCATTAGTTGATGCGATGGATAATTTCAGAAATTAAAACGGCTTTTTAAATAGAAACTTCGCGCAAATCGCGGTATGATGAAAGAGATTGACGCGCAAACTTTTTGAATGCGGAAAGCGTCAAAGGAATTGGTATAAAGTTATGAATTTTGGATGGATGGAAATTTCGTTGATTGTAGCGGTTTTGTTTTTGCTTTTCGGGGCGACTCGTCTGCCGCAGCTTGCAAAATCGCTCGGACAAACGCGCAAAGCATTTAAGGACGGAATGCGCGAGGCGGAAGAAGAAGAACGCAGAGAAGCAGAGCAAAAACAAATTAACGATGTTGCTTCGCCGCAAATTAACGCGATGAAAGACGAAGATTTGATTGCAGAAATGCGCCGCAGACAAAGTGAAAAAGTTGGTTGATTACACGCAACCAACTTTTTCACATTTTTACTTTAAATCTCCGCTAAATAAAGTATTTTTCACGGAAAACCTAAACGACAACGAGCCGTCATCGGTGTCAATGAGTTCGGCGAGTTTTTCGGCGGCTTTTTCTTTTTCCGCATCGGTTAGAAAATCGAGCCAGACGGGAAGCAGAAAATCGGCAATCAAAGGCGATTCGATAAATTCCGCGCCGTCTTTGAATTCAAACAATTCGGTTTCGGTTGCGCTTTCGATTTTTGTTAAGCCGAAGGTTTTCAATAAATTTTCGATGGCTTCAACGGTCGGAATTTCTTCAATCAAGCGTTCGACGTTTGCGCTGTGTTCGATTAAATCCACTTCCAACAAAGTTTCCCAGAGAAATGAAAATATTTCGCCGAAACTGCTTTTTGTCGGCGTGAAAAAAGCGATTTGGTTTTTTGATGCGTCAATTATTTGCGCGATAAAGTCGTTTAATTCCGCGGGTCTGACAAAACTTGCGTCGGCAATGACCAAACTTGATTTTTCGTCGGGAAAGTTTGTGCCGAAGCGAACGTCGGCTTTGATTGCGTCGGCTTTGGCTTGGGCAATGTTACGGAGTTCGGCGTTTTCGCTGACGGCGTAGATTTCGGTTTTGTCGTCGAGTTTTTCATCGAGCGCAATGGCGTGATTGCCCGTGCCGGCGTTGACGTAGAGGATCGTTTCTTCTTTGTCGAATTTAAATTTCTTGTCGAAAAAATCCGTAAAACGCTGGGTCCAATCATTTTCAATAGTAAGTTCGCGGATAAATGCGAGTTCTTTTTCGGTCTTCATCATTTTAATTTAACGCAAAGATGCAAAGACGCAAAGGCGTGAAGAAAAACTATAAAACTTTACTCCTTTGCGTCTTCGCATCTTTGCGTTAAAATCTTTTTACCAATAATTTATGGCAAAACATATCAAAGAATTGTTTGATTTGACGGGTAAAACTGCAATCATAACGGGTGGAAGTCGCGGCATCGGTAAGGAAATGGCGGAGGCTTTGGCGGAAGCGGGCGCGAGTTTGATGCTGTGTGCGCGACGCGAAGAATGGTTGAATGAAACCGTTTCGGAGTTTCGTGCGAAAAATTATCACGTTCACGGAAAAGTTTGCGACGTGGCAAATGCGGCGGACGTGCAAGCGGTGGTTAATGAAACGGTCGCAAAGTTCGGCAAAGTTGATATTTTAATCAATAACGCGGGCATTTCGTGGGGCGCGATGCCCGAAGATATGCCGCTCGAACAATGGCAGAAGGTTTTGGACGTTAATTTGACAGGTTGTTTTTTGATGGCGCAAGCCTGCGGGAAAGAAATGCTCAAGCAAAACAGCGGTTCGATTATCAATATTGCTTCAATTGCGGGTTTGACTTCGAGCGCGAACGGTCCGTTTTACGCGGGATATGTTGCCAGCAAAGCAGGTTTAATCGGCTTGACACGCGAACTTGCCGCAAGTTGGGGACGCAAGGGAATTCGCGTTAATGCGATTGCGCCGGGATTTTTTCATTCGCGTTTGGCGGATAAAGTTATTGATATTTACGAACGTTCGATTCAAGAAAACAACGTCATTCCGCGCGTCGGCGACGAAGGCGAACTCAAAGGAATCACGGTTTTTCTCGCGTCTGACGCTTCGAGCTACATCACAGGACAGACGATCGCGGTTGATGGTGGTATGACGGTTTAATTGAAAATCAAGGAAAAATAAAATATGTTCAAAAAATATTTGGTGTTATCAATAATTGTTCTCGTGTTTAATTCGGTTGGTGTTAGATTGGTATTTTCTCAAACGCAAAATGAAAAAAGTGCGAAAACAATTCAAAAAATAAAAGACGAAGTTACCAAAATCGGCGTTGGCGAAAAATCCAAAGTCAGAGTCGAGTTGCTAAACAAAACCAAAATCAAAGGTTACATCAGCGCAATTGACGGCGATTCGTTCACCATTACCGATAAAAAAACCGGTGCGACAACTAAAATTGAATTCACGCAAACCAAAAAAGTTAAACGTGGCTA